>CBETOJ010000145.1:0-4869 GCA_965537725.1 uncultured Campylobacterales bacterium
CTAGTAAGTTTTTTTTCTTTTTGCTCTTTTATATCTAATTGTGTGCTTAATTTAAAATTCTCATCTTGAAATTTTTGGCTCATATGATTGTAATATAAGAAAAACATTATAAATAAGGATATCCCAGCAATAGTTTTAACTATTAATCTTTTTTTATTTTGATTTTTAACTAAAATTATCATTGGTTTCCTCTTATTTAAATAGTACTATACTTACTTAATTACGAATGAAGTGAAGAAAATATCTACTACTGCATCTCGTGCTCTATCATCATCACCTTCCATAATAGAGTCATTTAAGATATTATTGATCTCATCAATAAGTTCCTCTTTTAGCATAGCTTTACCACCAACTGTTAAAAGCTCTTCACTACTTCTTGCACTCACTTGTCTTATAACTGCATCAATAATCTCTGCTTTTGTATTTTCTAATACTGATTCGATTTTAGGCTCTATTGTTTTCAAAGTAAAAGAGAGTTTCATAAGCTTTGGACGACCTTTGGCATCTGTTATATTTAAAACTAAACTATCAATAGACCCTTTAAAAGTTTCTCCATAGTTTTCTTTTTTCTGTGTAACTTGTTCAGCTACAGGAGCCGCGGCTTCTTGTTTTGGAGCATCATCAAATAGTCCTTTTGAATACATAAAATATCCAGCAGCTCCAATGATTCCTAATAAAAGTAATATAAGGACAATAACAATAATAATAAGTCCTTTCCCTCCATCACTTTTAGGTTTCTCTTCTTGCGTTGTTTCTTCAGCCATTATGTCTATCTCCTTTTTTGAGTTATTCTTTTTTATTTTCTTCTTTTAATATTTTCATTTTTTCCATCAAAAGAGCTGATGTTTTTGTATCAAGCTTTTTCATGATTTTAATAACATTTTTTTCTTTCATTCTGATGATTATATCAAATACTTCATCAATCTTTCCATTATTTGTCATCTCTGTAAAGATATTTGCTACAATACCTACTTTCATTTTATCAAACATATTGATAGCTTTAGTTGTAATCTCTCCACGTATCTCTTTGAGGATCTTTTCATTTTCCTTTTTTATTTTTTTAATAACCTCTTCAGATTTTTGGATCTCTTGTTGAATTCTTTGGAGTTCTTCTTTGTTTTTTTGATATTCTAATTCTTTGGTTTCATAAAACTCATTTAACTCATCTTTGACTTCTAAAAGTTCTTGTTTCTCTTTAAAGTAAAGGCTATTATTTTCCTCTGCACAAAAACCGATAACTTGGATAATAATTAGAATAAGAAGAATTTTACTTTTCATTATGAAGATAACCTTTGCCTTTCTCGTGTAAGTTTTGATTGGACATATTCTGAAGATGCCAGCTCTTCTTGTTTTACCACCTCTTTATATTTTCTTTTTTTCTCTTCTTGTAGGATATATAAAAACTGTTCACTCTCTTTATTTAAAGTGATGATATTTTGATCATACACTTCAACTTGTTGAAGATAATGTAATTTTTGTTGACCAAGTTTTGCAATATGGTTTTTCAATGTTTGTTTGTGGATCTCTAAAACTCTAAAATCAGAGATAGATCCCATAACATTCACTGTTGCACTTTTTAAGCTTCTAATTGTTTGTGTAAGCTCTTCATTGATCGAGTCAATTTTATGCAGTACTTGTTGCTTTAGAAGAACTTGTTGGTTGATCTGTTTTTGTTTTAGGCTATAAAGTTTATCTATCATTAGTTTTGCCCAAAAACAAGAATTGTATTCCAAAGTTCAAGTGTATATTGCTCAATATGATCACCAATCCATGGAAGAGTTATCAATATGAAAATGGATACAATGATCATTTTAGGAACAAATGCCAATGAAGCATCACTAATTTGTGTTACTGCTTGGAAGATACTAATAATCAGTCCAATAATCATACTTACAATAAGCGATGGCAGTCCTAATATAAGAATAACTTTTACGGTTTGTTGAGCAATTGCTAAGAGATCCATTTTACTCTTTTATCTTGATAGTGATCTCAATAGTTTTATTTTTTAGGAGTTCATTGATAATTGAGACTACAGAGGAACTACTTGCTTCTATTGTTGTTGATGGGATATTTTCATGTATCTCTTGAGCTGAAGAGTTGTCTAGGCTTTCTTCTTGATTGTTTGAAACTGTTTCAAGAGATTCTGCCTCTACTTCATTAGGAATATCTTCTTCCAAAGGTTCGTTTGTTTGCTCTTGGGTTACATTATCTTCACTAATAGTATCATCTGTAGTTTCTATGGCAGTTTCTTCTAGATTTTCTATTTTGATATCATCGTCAGCAATAGTGTCCTCACTTGTTTCTTCTATAGAGTCTTCAGTTAAAAGCTCTTCGCTTGAAGTAGTAGGAGTTTCACCTAAAGCATCTAGAATATCTGATTCAACAATTTCATCTAATTGTGAAAGTTCATCTGCCATTATTTTTTCCTTTTTAGTTATCTATTGAAACATCTTTAAGCGCATCTAAAGTGTCATCTTCAAGCATTTGATCAATATATGAGATCTCATGTGCTTTGAGTTTTGCTGCTTCTATAGCTTCAAGCCGTTTTACAATATACACAATAAGATCGTCATATGTTCGAATACTGATATCCCCAACTCCATGATTATCTAGATAGTGTTTCGATATTCCATCTTTAGGAAGAAGGAATTTAAAGAGTTTGGAGAAAAGATCATCTTGAAGAACTTTATTTTGATCTATGATGAAGATCTGAGAAGGGTCTTCTTCTATAAGCTCTTCAAGGTGATAAAGATAATTCACATCTTCAATAACACCATCTTCAATTTTAAATCGAATATTCCCTCTATCGAGTATTTTATGAATATTCATTTTAAAAGTTGTATCCCCATAAATGTATATATTCAAAAACATTCCTTAATTTGAGTTTATTTTGTTCATTATATAAAAAATTTATTAAAGTTCAGATAAAATAAGCTCAATTAATAAATAAAATCTTGTAGGACATTATATTGAGATACATTCTATATTTATTGCTGTTTTTACACTTTATGTATGCTCAAACAATCAAAGATATTTCAAATATTGTTGGAATAAGAGAAAACCAATTAATTGGTTATGGAATGGTTGTGGGAGCAAGAGCTGGTGGTGATTCAAAGATATCAGCTCAAACTTTGCAAAACCTTTTAAGAAATTCAAATATGAATATTGATGTTGGTGATGCTGGTGATTCAGGAGCAGTAATAGTAACTGCAACTCTGCCTCCATTTGCAAGGCAAGGGGATAAGTTAAAAGTAGAAGTTGCTGCTTTAGATGGAGCAAACCTTGATGGTGCAACACTTTTAGTGACACAATTAAAAGGGATAGATGGAAAAGTATATGCACTAGCTCAAGGAACTATTATTGGTATTGAGGGTGAACCTGTTAGAGGAAGACGAGCAGAGGGATCAAAAACAGGATATATCTACAATGGGGCCATTGTTGAAAACGAGTTGGAATATAACTTAAGAGAAGAGAAGTCAATTACTTTAAGTCTTATAAAACAAGATGCAAAAACAGCTGCTTTAGTTGAAGAAAAAATAAATAAGATCTTTGGTGAACCAATTGCTATGGCATATGATACAAGAACTATAGAAGTAAAAAAACCAAAAGATATGTCAATAGTAAGATTTATTGCTAAAATTGAGGATATTGAATTAGGAACAATGATGAAAAGAAAAGTGATTATTGATCCTGTAAAAGAGATTATAGTTGCAGGGTCTGATATCACTATAAATCCAGTTACAATATCAAGAGAGAATTTTACTTTAAGAGTACAAAAAACTGGTCTTACAGATAAAGAATGGAATGATCCAGCAAAAAATGTAGGAACAAATAATGGTGATGAAACGGTAATAGAACAAGTTCCAGCTCAAGCAGCACAAGCCACACCTCCTGTTATAGAGTTTACAAATTCATTAGTAGATACAAAAGCAGAACCAACAGTATCAGATCTTATGAGAGCAATGAAAACTATGAATTTAGATATATCACAGATAATTGAGACATTTCAAATGTTAGATAACCTTGGTGCAATAAATGCAGATGTGGAGATAATAAGATAAGATGGCAGAATTTTTAAGTCAAGATGAGATTGATGCGCTTTTAGATATAGCAGATGAAGATGGTGGTCTTGAGGAGCTTCCTGAAGATGTAGCTTCCGCAACTAAAGATAAAAGTTATGCCATATATGATTTTAAAAAACCAAATAGGATCTCAGCTGATCAAATGAAAGCATTTAATGCACTTCACGATAAGATGCTTAGAACCACTATTAGTGATCTCTCAGCAATGCTCAGAAAGATCGTTGATATTAAGCTTTACAGTATTGAGCAGATGACATACGGAGAGTTTATTCTCTCTATTCCTCAAATTACAAGTTTAACAACACTATCAATTAAACCCCTTGATGGAAGAATTGTTATGGAGTGTAACCCTGCTATTAGTCACAAGATCATAGCTCATCTTTTAGGAAATGGGGATAGCTCTTTAACTGATTCAACAGAGAAAGAACTAACAGATATAGAGATGGAAGTTTTTAATCATTTCTATCAACTTATTATTAAACATTTAAAGATCACATGGGATGATGTTTCTACAATTAATTTTAAAACGGAAAGTATGGATACCAATGCAAATGCGATTCAGATCATTTCAGATCATGAGATTGTACTTTTAGTTGTTTTTGAGATCACTATTGATGATGAATCTGGGTTCTTATCGATCTGTTATCCTATATCTTATATAGAGTCTTTATTAAATATTATTGTTGAAAAAGTATTTGCTGAAGCAAAAAATAGAAAAGTAAGTAAACAAAGAGATATCAATGCCCTAATGTCAGGTGCAAAGATGAATATTGAAGCTATTTTAGCG
>CBETOJ010000146.1:0-4862 GCA_965537725.1 uncultured Campylobacterales bacterium
AATCTAAAATATTATGATAAAAAAAGCAAGGTTAAATAACCTTGCTTTAAAATTTGTAACTAAGAGTATTACTATTGTAATACTCTTAATACGTTTTCAAAGAAACGTTAGACTTCTTACGAAGTCTTACTTAGATCAACTATTGAAGTAATCTAAGAACGTTTTGTTGCATTGCATTAGCTTGACTCATTGCATAAGTCCCAGCTTGTGCAAAAATATTTTGTTTATTAAAGTTTGCTGACTCTTCTGCAAAGTCCACATCTCTAATTACAGATTCTGCTGCTTGAACATTTAGTTTAGCAGAAGTCATATTCTGAATTGTAACTTTCAATTGGTTTTGAGTTGCACCAAAGTCTGATCTTACAGAGTTTAATTGCTCTAATGCGTTATTAACTACTGCCATAAATTTTTGAGCAACATCTACAGTAAGTTCATCTTTTTTTAATGTTCCTAGACCAGCTAAAGATTCACTTGTTTGGATAATATCAGCATCTGCACCTTTTAATCCAGATTGAATATTTGTAGTTCCATAGTTATTTAAATCTACAGTTACTGCTCTAAGTCTTACATCCTCATCATCATCACTTGAATCAGCTTTAGATACAAACACTTCACCCTCAGTAACAACAAACATATCTTCACCATTATTTTGACCTGTAATAGTAAGATCTTTAATATCAAACTCACCACCAAAATTAACAACAGAAGTTGCTGTTGAACCACCAGTATGTTCAACTTCAAATGTATATGATCCATCTTGAAGTTTCGTTAAACTACTGTTGCTATCAGCTATCTCATTCATTTTTTTGATAGTATCTTGATTATCTGTAGTTATTGTAACTTGTGCTGTACCATTTTGAGTATAAGTCATAACAAGTTCTGTTGCTTTATTTGCATTTAATGTATAGCTTGACTCATCAGTAGTTGAAGCTGCTGCTGCTGTAGAAACATTTTCTATCATTACCCCTGCAGCTGCACTAAACTCAGTAGCAGTATTTGCAGTATCAAATTGTACTCCAATTGTCCCTTTTTCTACAATAACACCTGCAGTTGCAGAAGATGTAGAATCAAAAACTAATCCTGAACCCATTGTAGAAGCTTTACCTATAAGGTCACCTGCAGCTGAACCAGTTCCTGCTGCAGCTACTGTTCCTGCTGCCTCACTATATTGTGCACTATTAACTTTAAGTGTTGCAAAACCATCAGTTTTAGTAATACTTACTTCTTCATCTGTATTAATTTGAACAATATCACTAGCAGTTGTTGCTAATGCACCCACAGTTAATCCACTAATAGAAAGATCTTCAATATCTACTGCATCATCAAACTCTATAACAAAGTCAGCTCCTGTTGCAACTTCATATACACCTTCATCCACTTTTGTTAAGCTTGAAGAAGTATCAGCAGCTTCAGCATCAAGTTCAGCTTTTAATCCAGCATCAGTTGTAGTTACAGTAACTGTTTGACCACCATCTGTATTAAATCCAATACCGTTTACATCTTTACCAGCAATATCAACAGCTACCATACCACTTTGAGTATATACATCTGTTGCTGATCCACCAACAAGTATCGCTTTTTGATGTGCTGCATCTGCTGCTTTATCAGTATCATGTTGTACCGTAATACTAGCTCCTACATCAGCAATACCTACACCCTCTTTATAATTGATTGTAGAATCTTCAATACTAACTGACTCTTCACCTTTACCTAATCCAGAAGTAGTAACTGAATATTCTAAAGAAAGACTTACATTTGCTGATGCACTTGCACCAATTTGGAAATTAAACTCTTTCCCTTTTTCTTCAATAAGACTCATACCATTATAGTTTGCATCTTTCGCATATGCATCGATTGCTCTAAGTTGTGCTTGAATCTCTTTTCTAATACTCTCTCTACCCTCTGCATTTGTAGTGTCAGTAGAAGCTTTGATAAGTTCTTTAGAGATTTTTTCTAATGCTGCTGCTTGATTTTTCATCGCTTGATCAGCAATATTGATCAATTTGTTTGCAGAGCTTGCATTGTCAATACCTTGTGATAATGCACTTGATTGAAATGAAAGTTTATCTGCTATTGCCATACCAGAAGCATCATCAGAAGATCTGTTTAATTTTAAACCTGAAGAAAGTTTTTCTAATGAACTTGTTAAGTTACCTGTTGTAATTTGGTTGTTAGCTTGAGCGTTTAGTGACGCTACATTTGTATTAATAATCATAATTTATCCTTTATAATAAGACACCTAGTAGAATAAAATTCTACAACCGAAAACATTCTTGTCAAGTTTAAAATATTAAACTATCCAAGCATAGGGTAAAAACCCTTCGGTAACAATCGTTACCTATTTATAATAAAATTATTACATATCATTTCTTAAGATTAGATTAGAATATAAAAGTACTAAAAAAAGCAAGGATTATAAACCTTGCTTAGAGAGAAAACATTAACTAAAGAGAGTCTTAGTATATTTTCATTAAAGTCTGAGAGTTCTTCTTAAGTAATCTTAACACGTTTTTAAGGAAACAACCTTAGATTACTACTGAAGTAATCTAAGAACGTTTTGTTGTACTTGATTTGCTTGACTCATAGCATAAGTTCCAGCTTGTGCAAAAATATTTTGTTTATTAAAGTTTGCTGATTCTTCCGCAAAATCCACATCTCTGATTACTGATTCTGCTTGCAATACATTAATCTCTGTATTTGTCATATTTTGAATTGTAACTTTAAGTTGGTTTTGAGTTGCACCAAAATCAGCTCTTACAGAGTTTAATTGCTCTAATGCATTAGTTACAATAGACATAAATTTTAAAGCATTCTCTTTAGTAAGCTCACCTTCTTCTAGTACACCTAATCCAGCTAATGATTCACTTGTCTGAATAATATCAGCATCTGCCCCTTTAAGTCCAGATCGGATATTTGTAGTAGAATAATCATTTTTATCCACTGTAACAGCTCGAAGTCTTACATCTTCATCATCATCTGTTGAATCTTCTTTCGATACAAATACTTCACCCTCAGTCATTACAAAAATATCTTCACCATTATCTTGACCTGAGATCTTAAGATCTTTGATATCAAACTCTCCTCCAAAATCTAAAATAGATTTTGTAGCTGTCCCTGTAGATGTAACTTCATAAGTATATGATCCACTTTGTAATTTTGTAAGTGATGTATTATTTTCTGCAAGTTCATCAAGTTTTTTGATAGTATCTGCATTATCTGTAGTCATAGTAACCTGAGCTGTACCATTTTGTGTATATGTCATTACAAGCTCTGTTGCTTTATTAGCATTCAATTTATAATCTGACTCATCAGTAGTTGTAGCAGATGCAGCAGTTGAAACATTCTCTATCATCACTGCTGCTGATGCACAGAATGATGTTGCTGTACTATCCACATCAAACTGAACCCCAACTGTTCCTTCTTCAACAATTACACCTGCCGTTGCAGATGATGTAGAATCAAAAACTAGTCCTGAAGCAATTGTTGAAGTTTTTCCTATAAGATCACCTGCATTTGAAGCTGTTCCTGCTGCTGATACTGTTCCTGCTGCTTCACTATATAAAGTACTACTTAATTTAAGTGTTGCATTTCCATCTATTTTGGTCACTGTAACTTCATCATCAGTATTTAACTGAATTTTATCACTAAGTGCAACTGTAGGATTAACTGTAATTCCACTAATTGTAAGATCTGTTATATCAACCATCTCATCAAATTCTATAACATAATCATTTCCTGTAGTAACTTCATATATACCATCAGCTACTTTTGTCATGTTATTAGCCGCTGTATCTGTAGCTTGTGAATCAAGTTCAGCTTTTAATCCAGCATCAGTAGTAGTAATGGTAATAGTTCCACCACCATCTGTATCAAACCCTATACCATTAACATTTTCTCCCTCAAGAGTAATTGCAACTAATCCACTTGTCGTAAAAGTATCAGCAGTACTTCCACCAATTAATACTCCTTTTTGGTGTGCGGAACATGCTGCTTTATCTGTATCATGTTGTATAGTAACTGCAGAATCAATTCCTTTTAGTCCTACACCCTCAGAGTAGTTAATTGTTGAATCCTCTAGACTTACTGACTCTTCACCTTTACCTAATCCATTTACTGTAACAGAGTATTCTACAGTAAGACTAATATTTGCAGAAGCACTTGATCCAATTTGGAAATTAAACTCTTTCCCTTTCTCTTCAATAAGGCTAGTACCATTATAGTTCGCATCTTTTGCATAAGCATCGATTGCTCTAAGCTGTGCTTGGATCTCTTTTCTAATACTCTCTCTACCCTCTGCACTTGTAGTGTCAGTAGAAGCTTTGATAAGTTCTTTAGAAATTTTTTCTAGTGCTGCTACTTGATTTTTCATAGACTGATCAGCGATATTAATCAACTTATTCGCAGAGTTTGCATTATCAATACCTTGTGATAATGCACTTGCTTGAAATGATAGTTTATCTGCTATTGCCATACCTGATGCATCATCAGAAGATCTATTAAGTTTTAGACCTGATGAAAGCTTTTCTAACGAAGTTGTTAAGTTATTATTTGTTATTTTGTTATTTGCCTGAGCATTGAGCGCGGCTGTGTTTGTATTGATTACCATGATTTGTCCCTCTCAGATTGTTGTATATCTCTTAACACTGATTATAATTGAACAAATCTTAATTTGAGCTTAAGTTATAGAGGTTTTTTATGCTATTTTCCCTTTGTTTAAAGGGTTTAATGTACTTTTCTTAATAATAGATTTTGTATAATCTGAATTTAAGAAAAGTACATTAAACCATACTTTTACTTATACAAAATTAATTATTAGCCTCTTTTGTCTGTAGTTCTTTAATTTTTTCTATAGTATTAATATG
>CBETOJ010000147.1:0-4855 GCA_965537725.1 uncultured Campylobacterales bacterium
AAAGGGAAAGAGTTTTCTTTCCTTTTTTTATTATAGACTTAAAAATAAATTAACATTAAATATTATGTAAAAAATATTTAGCATTTATAATTGACAAGTGCTAAATCTATTTGTTATGATACATTTCTACTCAATACTCAAAGGAACAGTTATGAAAAAAATTCTTGTGTTACTTAGTCTGAGCTTATGCTTAGCATATGGTGGTTTATTTAGTAAAGATTTTGAATTTCAAAAAGCAGACCCTGATATCAAAAGAGAATTTCCTACAGATGAAAAAATGATACTCTCATATAGTAACGTTTTAGAAAAAGTAAAAACATCTGTAGTCAATATCTCTACAAAAAAAAGTGTGAAGACAGGAGGATATGCCAATCCATTTTTTGGAGATCCTTTTTTTGAACAATTTTTTAGAAACTTTGGCGGGCCAGGATACGCTCTTCCACAAGAAAGGGTACAAAGCTCACTAGGATCTGGAGTAATAGTCTCAAAAGATGGATATATTGTTACAAATCATCATGTAATTGATGGAGCAGATGAGATCAAAGTAGCAATTCCAGGGATCAAAAAAGAGTATGATGCAAAGATCATAGGAACTGATAAAAAAAGTGATATTGCTGTAATTAAAATTGATGGAGATAATCTAAATGCGATCACATTTTATGATTCAGATAAAGCAAAAGTTGGTGATATTGTATTTGCTTTAGGGAACCCCTTTGGTGTAGGAGAGACGATTACACAAGGGATCATCTCTGCAACAAGAAGATCTTCAATTGGAATCGTTGAACATGAAAATTTTATCCAAACAGATGCATCAATTAACCCAGGAAATTCAGGTGGAGCTTTAGTAAACTCTGCTGGATATCTTGTAGGGATCAATAGTGCGATCATTAGTAAAAGTGGTGGAAATGTGGGAATCGGCTTTGCGATCCCTTCTAATATGGTAATAAACATTGCCCAAGCACTTATTAATGATGGAAAGTTTGTAAGAGCCTATTTAGGGGTATCTATCTCTGATGTGACTGAAAATTTAAGTGGTTTTTATGGAGAAAACTCGGGTGCATTGGTAACAGCAGTAGGGGAAGACACACCAGCTGAGAGATTAGGATTAAAAAGAGGAGATTTAATTATCAAAGTAAATGGTAAAGAGGTGGAATCCTCAAGTAATCTAAAAAATATGATCAGTTCACTTACTCCTGGGACTACTGTAACAATTACTTATTTAAGAGATAAAAAAGAGATGGAAGGATCAGTAAAACTTATCAGTTATAAAGATAATGACAACAATCTCATTGCAGATGAGACAGGATTTACTTACAAAGGACTTACAATAGAGTCTTTAAGTGAACCTATTAAAAAATCACTTGGAATCTCCCAAAATATCTCTGGTGTAGTAGTTACAAAAATTGATCCTGAATCAAAAGCTGCACAAATTGGTATAAGAACGGGTGATGTGATCATTCAAGTGGAATATAATGAGATAAAAAATCTTGAGGATTTTAAAAAATCTGTAAAAGGGATTTCTAAAAAACGTTTTTATATTCTGAGAAGAGGTGGAATTTTTGCAATAGCACTTTAAAAGTGCTATTGCAACTTAAAAAATCAAATAAGGTTATTTTTATCTATTTTTAGTAAAATTTAAGTATGAAAAAGAAATCAAACTACAATATACTATTCATCGAAGATGAACAAACACTCAGAGAGATATTTTGTGATACATTAAGTAAGATGTATAAAAAGGTATTTGAGGCTTCAAATGGATTAGAAGCTTTAGAGATCTTTCAAAACAACAAAATAGATGTTGTTATTACAGACATCAATATGCCAAACATGGATGGGATAGAGTTTTTAAAAGAACTTCGTAAGATAGATCAAAACTGTAAGATCATCATCTTAACAGCTTATACAAATACGGAATATCTTTTAGATGCTACTGAACTTAATATCACAAAATACCTTATCAAACCTATTGATATGGAACAACTTTTAGATGCTTTAGATCTTGCAAGTGAGCAAACAAAGAATTTTGAAGTTTTAAGAAAAGATATTTTTGAGATTAAAGATGGGTATGTATGGAACTTTGCAAAAAAAGCACTTTTTTTAAATGCAAAAGAGATCAAACTTACTAAAAAAGAGAAATTGATCTTAAATACGATCTTCTCTAATCCTAATAAAGAGCTAAACTATAAAACACTTATCAATGCAGTTTGGGATAAATATGATATCGAGCATAAAGATACATTGAAAACTATGATCGCTTCTATTAGAAAAAAACTTCCTAAAGATACTATTCGAACTGTATATAGTATAGGATATATGTATAATAGTTAAGTAAGCCTCAATGTTAAGCCACCTCCATAAACTTCCTATGGATTTTTCGAGTACTATCAAAAAACTCACCACTGGAATCATACTCCATGATTCTAGTGGTAAAATAACGCAGTATAATCAAGCAGCCTCAAATATTTTAGGAGTTGATCAAGAACAACTTCTAAGTAACTTCTCATATTCACCCCCTTCAATGTTGTTGCAATGAATACAATCAAACCTTATCAGAAGATGAGCTACCTGTTGCTCTTACACTTAAAACAAATTCTGAGATTCATGGTTTTTTAATGGGAGTTGTTTCTTTGGATAAAAAAACCATTTAGCTCTCAGTAGATTCCTTTCCTATTATTGAAAATGATGAACTTCAAGGGATTCTTGTTACTTTAACTCACAAACAGACCTTAAGCTCCATCAGGAGCGATTAAAATCAGTATTAACCCATTCTAATATTGGCGTTTGGGACTGGGATCTTTTAGATAATTCACTTTTTTTAAGCAATACATGGAAATCACAATTGGGATATCTAGATACTAAAGTGGAAAACTCTCTTGAAAGTTTTAAATCGCTTTTACATCCAAAAGATAGTACAAAAGTTTTTGAACATGTGCAAGAGTGTATAGAGGATAAAACAAAAAACTTCAATATGAGATTTCGTCTTAAAAATAAGCATAATGCCTATGTATGGATCGAATCAGCTGGAAATATTGTAAGAAACATTCAAGATGAACCAATCCGTTTCATCGGTATCCATCAAAATGTCAATGAAACGATTAAAGATGAGATTAAACTTCGACAAAGTGCTACGATCTTTGAATCTGCCCATGATTCTATTATGATCACTGATCAAAACAATATGATCATCTCAGTGAATAAAGCTTTTGAAGATACCACTGGCTTTAGTAGTAAAGAAGCAGTTGGGAAAAGCCCAAGGATCTTACGCTCTGGAAAACATGATGAAAGTTTTTATCTTAACCTTTGGTACCAACTAGAAAAAGAGGGTTCATGGGATGGAGAGGTTTGGAATAAAACAAAAGATGGAACCATCTACCCTGAATGGCTCAGTATCAAAGTCAATAGAGATGTAAATGGAAATATACAAAACTATATTGCAATATTTTCTGATATGAGTGAAATCAAAAGCTACCAAAAACAGCTTCAATTTGAGATCAACCATGACTCACTTACAAAACTAAGCAATAGAAAAAAGTTTTATGAAGATCTAGAATATTCACTGATTCAAGCATCAAGAACCCACTCAAAAGTAGCCTTAACCTGTATCGATATTAAAAACTTTAAATTTATCAATGATACCTATGGACACGATACTGGAGATCAAGTTCTCATTGAGATCTCACACCGTCTTCGATCACTTTTTCGAGAGAGTGACTTTGTAGCAAGACTTGGAGGAGATGAGTTTGGATTTATCCTAAATCACTTAGAGCATGAATATGAGATCGAAATCCTTTTAAATAGGATCATTGATACCATTAAAAAACCTGTAAAACTCTCTACTACAACTCTTTATCTTGATCTAGCAATTGGTGTAGCACTTTTTCCTGATAATGATGCAAATGTAAAAACCCTTGTAAAATACGCAGATATTGCCATGTTTAAAGCAAAAAAATCTGAAAATACATTTTGTTTTTATGATGATGAGTTTACTCAATTACATATCAATCAGTTAGAACTTCTTGATAACCTAAAAGAGACTCTTAAAAATAAAAATATTGATGTGGTATACCAACCACAAATCGATATTGAAACAGGTATTGTAAGTAGTTTAGGAGCCCTAGCAAGATGGGCTGATCCTGAAAAAGGGAATATCTCTCCAAATACCTTTGTAAAACTTTGTGAAGATTTTGGCTTAGTTGAACAGCTTAGTGATATTGTTTTTGAGACCTCTTTAGAACAACTCAAAAAATTACAGAAAAATGGATATGTGGGAAAACTTGCTTTAAATATCTCTGCAAAACTTTTAAAACATAGAAAAACTATCAGTAAAATTCGTGATCTTGTTTATAAATACGATATCAATCCCGCTTTTATAGAACTAGAGATCACAGAAACAGCTATTATAGAAAATATTGATCTCGCAGTGGAAATTATTGAAGAGCTTCAAACTATAGGATTCTCAATTGCGATTGATGATTTTGGAACAGGGTATACTTCTTTAATCCACTTACAACGGCTTCATGTGAATACTATCAAAATTGATAAAAAATTTATTGATAATATCACTGTAAATAAAAAAGATCAAATCTTGGTAAAAACTATGATCCAACTTTGTGAAAGTATGGAGTTAAATGTGATCATAGAGGGGATAGAAACAGAAGAACAGATAGAGTATCTTTCTCAATATAGTTGTAATGAATATCAAGGATACTATTTTAGTAAACCCCTTGATCAAGAACACTTAGAAAAATATCTCAAAAAACACACCAACTATTCTAAAATCTATAATAAAATTCTCAAAAAAGTAAAACAAGAGTCACAAAAAAAAGAGAGTAAAAAACAACAGCTTCTAGATATA
>CBETOJ010000148.1:0-4852 GCA_965537725.1 uncultured Campylobacterales bacterium
GGGATTCTATGAGTTACTACTACTACAGTGATCCCTAATTGCTCATTGGCATTTTTAAGTAGAGTCCAGATAACATCAGAAGAGTAATCATCAAGATTTCCTGTAGGCTCATCTGCAAAGATAATACTTGGATTGTGAGCAAGTGCACGTGCAACTGCCACACGCTGTTGCTCCCCACCACTCAACTCTTCTGGATAAGCTCCAATTTTATGGCTAAGTTTTACATGTTTTAAAAGCTTTTTTACCTGAGCCTTTGATACATTATCATCGTAGTTATGCACCTTAAGAGGAAGCATGATATTCTCTTCTATGGTATACTCTTTTATCAGCTTATAATCTTGAAATACGATCCCTAGATTTTTTCGTAAAGCTAAAAGCGAAGCATATTTATTTTTACTCAAATCCACGCGATTCACTAAAAGATGTCCAGCTTTTACACCAAGTTCTCCATAAAAAGATTTTAACAGTGTTGATTTTCCACTTCCACTTGAACCACTAATAAAAATAAACTCTTTCTCTTTTATCTTAAAATTGGCATTTTCTATAATATTTTTTTTATTATCATAGGACAGTGTAAGATTATTTGCTAAAATCACTTTAATATCTCCATCAATTTTGCATGAGCTTCAAGATTCGTTCGCGTTCGAATTGGTGATCCTTGAAAATATCTTAGATCCCCATTTTGTAATAAAAGATATTTTGTCACTGGTTTATTAAAACTCCCAAAGGTTACTTTTATAAGTAATCCCTCAAATGGTTCTGTAATATCATAGATATCTTCTATATGGATAAAATACTCATCCTCTCGTATAGTATCCCGTGATATTTTTTCTTTTAAGATCAATTTATCATATTTATATGGAAAAGTAAAATCACCCTCTATAATAGGTTCAGGTGATTCTTTTGTGGATTCTATGATCACATCCCAGATATTTTTTTCTTGTTTTTTCCATCGTGCTTCATATTTACTTGTTACATCAAGATCTTTATTTTTAAGTATCTTATATGGATAACTATGAAAATTTTGTAAAAGCTCTAAATTGTATTCAAAATAGTTACTACTATCTGTTCGAAGTTCCAAAGTTCCTCCGATTTTTAAAACTCTTAAAGACTCATCTATAAAAGCTTCACTCATCACCCGTCTATGTGGCTTTTTATCCCAAGGAACTGGAAAATGCACAAAAATTCGCTCCACACTATTTGATTTTAAAAACTCTAAAAAAAGTCTTGCATCATAATTGATCACCAATACATTTTCAATATTTTGCAATTTTGCTTGTTTTAAAACCTGCTCAATTGATGGGTAGTGGATCTCTAAACCTATAATGATCTTCTGTGGATTTGCTTTTGCTTGATGTAAAAGGTGTTTTCCACTTCCAAATCCAACTTCCACATAGATATCTTTATCTGTTTCAAATTCATTAACAAAATAATTGATATCTTTTAGATACTTCTCTTCAGGTTCCACTTTATTTTTGATAGAATGAATATTGGAAAAAAGTACTTTTTGTCCAGTCTTTTTTGCATAATCATCAAGTGCTTTTTTCATGCGACTTACTGGACTAAGTCTTGTTGGAATATCTGTTTTAATAAGATCATTCCCATTTTTATCTAACTTGGTTAATAAAAACTCTTTTCCTTCTTCCACAACGCAAAGTTTGTTATCAAACTCCCCTTTTGCGATAAAAGGGAATTTATTATCAAGAGTAAACTCTTCTTGGACTGATTCTAACAAAATATGTGGCATATATGCTTATTTCTCTTCTATCTTGGGTAAAAATGCTCGAATCTCTTCAGTTCTTTTCGATACAAGTCCATATTGATCAACTGCTTGTAAAGCGTATGTGTACTCAACACCTCTTACCACATCTGGATCTTCAAATCGAAGCCCTTCAATATTTGTGATACGCTTCTCATTAGAAGTACTCCATCCTGTTTTTGTTTTTTTAAAAATATTATATGAAACTGCTCTATTATCACTTGCAATCCAGTTAAGGATCATTTTATTTCCTTGGATCTGAGCAAGAGTTACTTTTGGAACTTGAGGACTAGAGAGTGTTGCTCCCATAATTGGACTAAGTTCATCTAATTTACTCTCTAAACCATCTTTATCAACTGAAGTGATCTTATAAAAATATATCTGTCCATCCTCTTTGATATTATCATCATATCGATTATGATATGCAGGAGCCACAGCTATTTTAGAAAAAGATCCATTTGCACTACTTGCTCTATAAATATTATATGAAACTACATCTTTACTTGGAGATTCTCCCCATGAAAGTTGTATCTTTCTTGGAAGGTTTTGTGTTGCACTAAACTCTTTTATTTGACCAGGTAATGGCTTTGTAGTGGCTGTACTAATAGCACTAGGCTCAGACATAATTTTATCAAAAGTTCTTACTTTGATTCGATACATAAAAGTTTCATTATCTCCAAGATCTGTATCAATATACTCTACATTGAGCCTATTTGGAATCGTTTTAATTGTTTTCCATTTTGACTCAGTTGGAGTACTTCTTTGGATAATATATTTTTCAATCCTTGGACTTGGATGTGGCCTCCAAAGGATCTTAATCTGACGTGGAAGATCACTAATTGTTTGAATCAAACTTACCGATTCTATATTTGGTAAAGTTGTTACTTCTATACTATTACTTGGGATCGATTCACTTCCTTGTTCTGTAAATAATGAGATCTTGTACGCATATTTATTATTTGAATTTAATTTTGTATCCACATAGTGCGTAGCAAACTTATTTTTAATAGTTGCTACCCTTTGAAACTTTCCACCTTGTTGTAAGTCAGCTCGAATAATATGATATCCCGCAACGTTTACTTCAGGGATCGATTTCCACTCCAAAGCCACAGTTCTTACATCTGGAATAGATTTGATGTATTGAACATCAACAATTGGTAAGTTTTGATCGATTTTTGGTTTATCTGGTGTTGTTATTTGTTTTTGACAGCCACTAAAAGCTACTATGAAAGCTATCGATGATAGAGTGTAGATTAATTTTTTTATCATACATTTCCTTTGTAAAATTTTCAATATAAAAAGAGTTCATATCTTTAGGTAAATTGGTATAAAAATGGAGTTTATCACCACTAGTTGGATGATTTAAATACAGTCCATATGCATGAAGATATACCCTAGGGAATTTATCTAATTTTCCCTTAAATCCATATAATGGATCACCTAAAATATGTCTATGGATTGATTCAAGATGCACTCTTATTTGATGAGTTCGTCCTGTAAATAATTTTGCAGCGATCAATTCATATTTCTCATTATTACTAGGAGCAAGCTTTAAAAAATGGGTTTTTGCATATTTTCCACTTTCAACTACTCCCATTTTTAATCTATTTGCTCTATTTCTAGCAATCGGTTTTTCTACACTTGTATTTTCTTTTAATGGAAGATCGATAAATGCAAGATAATATCTTCCCATACTTTTATCTTGAAGTTGCTTTGAGAGTGCCTCATGGGCTTTATTGTTTTTTGCTATTACGATAAGCCCACTTGTTCCCTTATCAAGTCTATGAACTATTCCATGTCTCTCTTCACCGCTAATTGTAGATAAAGAAACCCCACGGAGTTTTAACCAATCCACTAAAGTAGGCTCTTTTACGCTTGGAGCACTGTGAACTACGACACTTGATGGTTTATCTAACACCATCATATCATTATCTTCATAGATTATTTTTATCTCATCAAACCATGCAGTTTGTTTCAGATCATCTTCATCGTACTTATCATCTACGTTTTGTATCTCATGAAACTCCACTTCAACTTGATCAGAGGATTGAAGTTTTAAACCTGTTTTTACTTTTTTCTCTTTATGCTCGTTTGAGAAAACTTTTACATACCCTTTTTTAATAAGCTGCTCAATCTGATTTCTAGATTCTCCCAATTGCTCAGATAAAAAACGATCAAGCCTAGAAGTTTCATCTACAATAAATCTCTTTTTTTTCAAATCGTTTACTCACTTAAGTTTTTCAGGGAATTTCTATACTCATTTAGGTATGATTCGCCTATGGTATATTTTTTTGATAAGCGTATAATTTCACACTTTAACTTTGAACTTATTTTACTCATTTTACCCCTAGCTTTTCTTTCTCATCATCTTATACTAGAAACCAATGAGATACTTGGTCAAAAACAGCTAATCTATTATTCTATTGCAACTGTAGCATTTTTTGTTATTTTTATTATACCATTAAGAAGTTTAATTCGGTTTATCCCTATAGCTTATTGGTTTGGAATTTTTTTATTATTATTAGTTGAGTTTTTTGGAACAACAAAACTTGGAGCTACAAGATGGCTAGAGATTCCAATTATCCATGCAAGTATACAACCCTCAGAACTTTTTAAACCAGCATTTTTACTTATGCTTGGATTTTTAGTTGCTAATCGCCCACCTCCACGTGATGGATATGGTTTAAAAGATTTTTTAATTATCAGCTTTTATATTTTACTTCCTTTTGTTTTAATTGTAAAAGAACCAGACCTTGGAACTGCACTTGTACTCTTACTTGTGGGATATGGAGTACTTTTTTTACTTGGGATCAATTGGAAGATCATTCTTTCTATTGTTCTTATTATTGGGATCAGTTCACCTTTTATCTATACTTATTTAATAAAAGATTACCAAAAGAAACGGATCCATGATTTTATCTCAGAAGAGCCAAGCTACCACGTAAAGCAATCCATGATCGCTATAGGTTCAGGTGGACTTGTAGGAAAAGATAAAGAGGAAGCTACACAAACCCAGCTAAAGTTTTTGCCAATTGCTACAAGTGATTTTATCTTCGCTTCATTTGTGGAGAGATATGGATTTTTAGGCTCAAT
>CBETOJ010000149.1:0-4826 GCA_965537725.1 uncultured Campylobacterales bacterium
CCCGTACCCTTGGGTCGGGGAGTATTTCATTAACTTTCTACATTTAGTAGAGAGTAATATTCATGTATATAAAATTAATGTTGTTATTGATATCGATCCAAAGATTAGTTTATATGGTTATCCAAATGAACTCCATCAATGCCTTATCAATATCTTCAATAATGCAATTGATGCATTAAACTTCAATGGTGTAGAGAATAAAGTGGTATTTATATCAGCTCAAATTGTAGATAGCGAGTTTGTAATGATCACGATTAAAGATAACGGAGGTGGAATCCCAGAGGGTATTATTTCAAAGGTTTTTGAACCTTATTTTACAACAAAACATCAGTCTCAAGGTACAGGTTTGGGACTTCATATGACAAATAATTTAATAGTAAATGGAATGGGTGGTAATTTAGAGATCAAGAATGAGGAGTTTACATATGAAGGGCAAAAATATGTAGGTGCTAATTTTAGGATTACACTTAAGCTTAATTATAATGAGGAAATAACAAATGGCTAATAAACGAACAATTGGTATGTGGCTTTACCAAAATGGTGGTGGTGATAAGATCCAAGAAAAAATGATCAAAAAACTTCAAGAAAGAAATATTGAAACGATCCCTTATCTGAATCTTCGTAATGCAATTGCAAAAAATGGACATATAATTTGTCAAAGTGATGGATGTACTAAAAAGTATAAGCTTGATAAGCTTGATCTTTTCTTCTCATATAATGCGGGGGAGCAAACTCAGTACCAAATGTACCTTTATCAAGCTCTCAATCGTGTGATTCCTATGATCAATTCTTATGATGGATTTGCATTGACTGAGGATAAGTTTCACACTTCATTTGTCTTAAGAAAAAATGGGATACAAACAGCTGATTATAAACTTTGTCATAGAGATGATGATCATCAGCTTAAAAAAATCATTAAAAAATGGGATAAAATGGTATATAAACCAACTGATGGTTGGGGTGGTGTAGGTCTAACAAAGATCGAAAATGAGTCGACACTTGATGTACTTTTACCATTTTTAAATCAGATGGATCTACGATATTTTTATGTGGAGAAGTTTATAAACTATGACAATACAGATTATAGAATAGATGTGGTTGATGGAGAGTTTGTGGGATGTTATGGAAGAAAAGCTGGTGGAACTGATTGGAGAACCAATGTGACAAGCGGTGGAAGTGTATTTATGCGTGAGCCAAACGATGAAGTAGTAGATATCGCAATCAAAGCAGCTAAAGCTTGTAATGTAGATATTGCAGGGGTAGATATTATATATGACAAAGATAAGGAGGAATATATTGTACTTGAAGTAAACGGAATACCAGCATTTGCAACACCAGAACAAGAAGAGTTAGGATTAGATTTTAATGATAGAAAGATAGATCTTATTGTAGATCTTATCGATAGAAAAACAGCAAAATAAAAAGGGAAAGAAAAATGGGGAAAACAAACAAAAAGCTGCCAAAACTAGGTTTTTTATATCTTGATCATGTATTAAGATTTTTTGATCATTCAAACTTTAAAGGATGGCCAAATAAAATTGAAACAGTTACTTACCACTGGGGAAAAGATAAAAATAGATTTATTAAAGAGGTAAAAAGAAAAAAGATTGATGTTTTAATTGGAAATATTCCTGCAACTGCATATGAGACTTTTAGAGAGATTGCAAGAGAATTACCTCATGTACGGTTTATCCCATCTTTAGATACACAATTCTCAAATAAATCAAAAGAGAATGTGACAAGATTTGCTTGGAAATATGGATTGCCGATTCCAAAGACCTATATTTTTTACAATAGAGAAAAAGGGGAGAAGTTTTTAGAAACTACACAATACCCTAAGATCGTAAAAAAATCTTATGGTCCTTCAAACTATGGTGGATATTTTGTTCATAAAGTTGATTCTACGGATGAAGCAAAAGCTTTATTTAAAAAGAAAAAATACCATCCAATGTATATGCAAGATTTTGTTCCTATGGAAGCTGATATTAGAGTGATGCTCATTGGACACAAACCTGTGTGTGCTTTTTGGAGAAGACCACCTCAAGGTGCATGGCTTACAAATACAAGTCAAGGTGGAACAATGGATTATATGGATGTACCAAAATCTGTTCTTGATCTTGCTGTAAAAGTAAGTAAAGCTGCAAAAGCTGAATACTGGGCGTGTGATGTGGCATATGGAAAAGATGGAAAAGTAAGAATCTTAGAGTGTGCTACAGCATTTGCAGCATTTCCTTATATTAGAGACTGGATCGGTCAATATATTATGTGGAGTTTAAGTGGTGGACAATTTAGAAAGCCACATATTCCTATGTTTAACTGGGAAGAACTTAGTAAGATAGATAGTTCACTTTTAAGAACTATGAGACATATCACTTTTGGAAACTACTCTCCAAGTTATGATGGGGCGTATTTTGGTAAGAAGAAAAAAGTATACGGTGATGAGAAAGTATATTTGCATCAATTAGATGAAACTTATCCGATGTTTGATGTAAAAAGAAGATGGGGAGAAGAGTGGCCAAGTGAAAAATGGAACTATCAAGATAGATTTGCTCTGAAAAATTTAAAATCTATGAAAGTGAATGGAGACAATGGTGATATGCCAGATCCAAATGGGGAAGATATGGAATCACTCTCAACAACTCCAAAGCTTAACCATGAAGAGCTAAAAGAGGTACTTACTTCAGTAAAAGGTGTAGGTGAGAAAAAATTCAATAAGATCATGGATGAGATGGGAGAGGTTGAAGAGGTAGTTGGAGTCTTAGAACAAAGCCCATCGATCCTTTTAAATATAAAAGGATTCACAAAGTCTTTAATTGAAAAGATTGACAGTGCATGGAAAAACTTTAAGGAATCAAATAAATAGGATAGATGAGTACAAAATATATACTAAGTGGAACCTTTCTATTCTTATTTGCTGGATGTAGTGCAGGGGAGGTACAGTCTTTCACCTCTGCTGCACTTAGTAAAAACCCAACTACAGCTTTAAAAACTCTAGCTAAAAACAAAGCGATCAACTACACTGCAAACCCAAGTAAACTTAAAAGTGATATTAAAAAACTCTCTAAACTAAGTGATGTTTTCAAAAAATTTATCAATAGTATCTCAAAAGAGTGGGGTGAAGAGAATGTTGAAGTTCCTAAACAAAAAGAGTATGTGAAATATATAGATAACTATAAAAGTAGAGCTTTAATAGACTTTGATAAAGGGATTGTGACGGTTGAAACAGTAGATACAAAAACACCTAAAACCACACTAAAAAATGCTATCTATACAACTTTGCTCCTCCCTGATGATCCAAGAGCTGTGGATCTTTTTGGATCATCCAAAGTAAAACTAGGAGGAACCCCCTATCTTCTAGGTGAAGTCAAAGATGATCAAAATAAAGATATACGATACGAATGGAGAGCTAAACGATACGCAGATATCCTTTTAAGAGACCGATTCAAACAAAAAACAATAACTAATAACGGAAAATCTCAAAAAGTATCGTATGTAACCATCCCTATGGTAAAAGACCATGCAGATATTAGAGTAGCAAAGTTTAAACCATATGTAAAAAAGTTTGCTAAAAAGTTTAATGTAAGTGAAAATCTTATCTATGCAATCATCCAAACAGAGAGTAACTTTAATCAATTTGCCGTAAGTGGTGCAGGAGCTATAGGACTAATGCAGGTAGTCCCTACAAGTGCAGGGCGAGATGCTTATAGACATGTAAAAGGTAAAAGTGCTACACCATCACGAGACTATCTTTTTAATCCATCAAATAATATAGAACTTGGAAGTGCATATCTTCAAATACTGAATGAAAACTATCTAGGTGGAATTACAAATCCAATCTCTAGAGAGTATTGTGTAATAAGTGCTTATAATACAGGAAGCGGAAATGTCTTTAAAGCTTTTAGTTCCAATAGAACCACTGCAAAAAATTTAATAAACCAAAAGAATCCATCAGAAGTGTATCAAACTTTACGAGCAAAGCTTCCTTATACTGAGACTAGACGATATTTATATAAGGTTGTGAACTTTAAGAAGCAGTTTGTGAATATATAAAAGTTGTTAGATTTAAAATAGTAAGTAGCCACATCCACTAAAAACTCTTAATTAAGTAAATAGTATTTTTTAGCTATAATATCTATAAATTAAGGGGATATTATGGCAAATAAATTTAGAGAGAAATTAGCAGAAAAAAGATCTATAAAAGGGTATAAAAAGACAGCTAAACAAAATAGACTATTACAACTTTTAGGAACTATTCCAGATCATAGAAAAGGGCAAGGTAAACTTCATAAGTTAGAACATATATTATTTTTGTCAGTAATTGCACAATTAATGGGAGCAGTAAACTATAAAGAGATTTGGGTATGGATTACAAAACATATTCAAAATGATAAAATCAAAAAACTTTTAGGTGTAGAATTTATTAGAACACCAAGTAGAAGTGCAGTAGCTGAGATATTAGCAGAAGTTGATTATAAAGAGTTAGAAAAAGTTTTTAGAATTTGGATAAGTGAATTAGTAGATACAACAAATTTACAACAATTAGCAGTTGATGGTAAAGCTATGAATGGTAGTAATGTAAATGCTAAGCAATCAACACAAGTGCTCAATGCAGTATTAGCTAATAGTGGAATAATACTAGCACATAAAAAGATTGCCGATAGATCAAATGAAGTACCAGCACTAAGAGAGCTTATTGATGAATTAGAGGATAGCTTTATATATACATTTGATGCGATGAACTCTAAAAAAAACGCTCAATAAAATTAAAAGTAAGAATAATAATAAATATTATGCTAAACTAAAAGGAAATCAAAAAGGCCTTTTAA
>CBETOJ010000150.1:0-4804 GCA_965537725.1 uncultured Campylobacterales bacterium
CTAGAAATTCTTTTTATCTTGATCAAATTTGCAGGGGAGAAAAAGTCAGTATTTCAACTTTTTAATACCCTCAAAAAAGATATCAAGATCTCAAAAGATAAGTTTTATAAAGTGTTTGAACAGTTTGTTTATAACAAGCTTCTTTTTTTATGTGAAAAATATGGACAAGCAAAAGCAGTAAAAAAGATTTATATTTTTAATCATGCACTTTTTGATATAGTCTCATATAAAAAGAACTTTAATAATCTTTTTAAAAATATGGTGTATCTAGAACTTGTAAAAAGAGATGAAGAGATCTATTATCTAGATAATGTCGACTTTTATCTTCCCTCTACAAAGCAGATCATTCTAGCGATCCCCTTTTTTAATAGTCTTGTATCAAGCTCAATCATCTCAAAGATCTTACCACTCCTAAACCAATACGAAATAGAAGTGATCACTATAGTCACAGTAAGTACAGAACAATCTATTTTTATTGAAGAGATCGAAGCTGTGGCATTGCCATTTTATAATTGGGTATTAACACTATGAGAGAAAACTATCATAAACATCTATGTGGTATAGATGAAGCAGGGCGTGGATCATTTGCTGGCCCACTTGTAGTAGCAGGAGCTATTTTAAATAAACATATAGAAGAACTTGATGATTCAAAGAAACTTAGCGAGAAAAAAAGAGAGATGCTTTTTGATAAGATAAAAGGGAATAGTACTTATCATATCGTTTTTAAAACCAATCAAGAGATCGATAGCTTGGGAATTAGTAAATGTTTAAGCGATAGTATTAAAGAGATCATGGAAAAGCTTGATGCAAAACAGTATCTTATGGATGGAAATACCTCTTTTGGGATCAATAACCTTCATCACTTAATAAAAGCAGATGGACTGATCGCTGAGGTAAGTGCTGCATCTATTTTAGCAAAAGTAAGCCGTGATAGATATATGTGTGAAATAGCAGAAAAATATCCTGAATATTCGTTTGAAAAACATAAAGGGTATGGGACAAAAGCCCATATCGAAGCGATCAAAAAATATGGATATAGTGATCTTCATAGACGAAGTTTTAAGATAAAACAGCTTGAGGGTTTACAGATAAATGAGCCTAGTTTATTTGATTGAGTTGATTGCTTCTTTTATCGCTTGAATAATTTTTCTAAGCTCCTCTTCACTAATAGTATAAGCAACGATAGAGTAAATAAGCTTTCCAAATGGGCGTATCCATACACCGTTTTGTACACAATGATCTTGAATATACTCAGCATAATTTGGATCTTTAAGTTCAACCACCCCAATCGCGCCAATATTTCTAATATCTGCTACCAAAGGATGAGATCTTAGCTCCTCTAATTCTTCTTTAAAAACTGATTCAATTGTTTGAACTCTTTGTTCCCAAGGAGTAGAAAGAAGTAGATCAATACTTGCATTGGCAACACTAGCACTTAAAGGGTTTCCCATAAAAGTAGGCCCGTGCATAATTACACCTATCTCACTATTAGAGATAGTATCGCTAATATGTTTACTAGTCATCATAGCAGCCATAGTCATAAAACCACCAGTAAGCCCCTTTCCTACAGTCATAATATCAGGAGTGATATTAGCATGATCACATCCCCACATCTTTCCTGTATGCCCAAATCCAGTGGCGATCTCATCAGCGATAAGTACTAGATCATATTTTGTACAAAGTTCACGTGCAGTTTGTAAATACTCTGGATCATGTATTTTCATCCCACCAGCACCTTGTACAATAGGTTCTACGATCACTCCAACAACTTCATCTTTATATTTTTCTATTGTCTCTCCAAGCGATTTTACATCACAAAAGATATTTTGATTAAGATACTCTCCATAGAGTGAGTGCATAGAATTGACTGGATCACACACTCCCATGCATCCTAAAGTATCACCATGATATGCATTATTTAAAGCGATAAATTTATTACTATTTTTTCTTTGGGCTTTTTGATATAAAATAGCAGTTTTTAAAGCTACTTCAACTGATACACTTCCACTATCACATAAAAATACACTTGGAAGTTTGCTAAGCTGTGCAAGTTTTTTACAAAGTGTTACAGCAGGTTCGTGTGTAAGTCCTCCAAACATCACATGAGGCATCATATCTGCTTGATCTTTTAAAGCTTTTTGTAAAGTAGGGTGGTTGTATCCATGAATCGCACTCCACCATGAGCTCATCGCATCGGTTAGTTCTCTTCCATCTTCTAATACAATAGTTTGAGTAAAAGTTCTTTTTACTGGAAGGATCTTACTACGTGAGGGAAGTGCATTATAAGGGTGCCATGTATGTTTTGAATCTAAGTCTAATATAGTCATGGCACAATTGTACTAAAAACTAACTATAAAACCTATAGAATAGGTGTATTATGCACTAGCTTTTTTCTCTTTTAAACTCTCTTCATAAATTGGTCTACAATCCACACAAAATCTTGCATGAGGTTTTGCTTTAAGTCTTTGTAGTCCAATATCTTCATCATACATATCACAGATCCCATAGGTGTTATTTTGTATCTTTTTTAAAACGATATCGATATCTTTAAGTTCATCAAGTTGTTTATTTCGTAAAGTATTCATATTGAAACTATCTGAAGATATCTCAGCATAATCAAGATCATCATATGATGTTTCATTTAAAAGATCTTTTATCAAAGTTTGACTTGAAGTTACTTCCAAGAGAAGCTTTTCTTTTCTCTCCAAAAGCTGTTGTTTGAGGTTTTCTATATGTTTTTGAGATAATCCCATTTTATATCCTTATATTAATCATAAGATTTAAATATATAAATGCAACTTAGTTGCATTTGTGGATGGAATCATAATTTATCATAACTTAAAAATAACTTATAATTATAAATAAAGATTTCTTTTATATTTTTTCTCTTGCAAATCAAAAACAAATCTGATATAATTCGCTTCTTAAAACACTGGGGTTGACTTGGTATCGATTAGAGCAGCAAGTATTAGTTGCATGTCGGTTTGAGCATATCGATAATCTGCTCATTTTTTTTAGACGCAAACAATACAAATTACGCTCCAGCTTACGCAAAAGCTGCGTAAGTTTTAAACTTATTCGGATTCGCCTAACGGCTTGAGTCCACGGAGGCTCTCACTGCAGATTCTATCTATGCAGATCTCGAGGGTTCAAACCTGATAGATTATCTTTGTAGCTTGATTGACTACAAGGAGACATTTAAATCTTAGCCTAGTAAGTAGCCTTGCAGGTTGAGCGGCTTTTTAGGTGAAATTTTTCAACCTTTCTAAGCATGTAGACGCTAATATGAACTGTTTTAAGACAGGGGTTCGATTCCCCTCAACTCCACCAATTTTTGACAAATCTTTGCAGATTTGCTCTGGTTCCCCATTTATTGAAGTGTGTTGAACCACAATGAGGGCAGGATTCTATTTGACCGATTGTTTCTTCAATATTATTTTGCTCTTTTTGGTTAGATAATTTAATAACCACTTTTTTAGATTGAGCTGGAGTTAATTTATCTAGCATAGATAAAAGTTGATTAAATGCTTTAGTTAACATTGTTAGAACCTCCTTTAAGAGTATTCTATCATTATTTAGGTGCTTCTACCTTTAATGTTTACAGAGCCTTTTAAAATATCTGTGATTTTCCCAATGTCCTCCATCGGTATTATTAAGATCGCCTAAAAACCTTTCATAATTGTCTAAATCATACTCTTCTTCCATGAGATTGAGTATGCAAGAACTGTACCAATTCTATATGGTGTAAGACTAATCTTCTAAAACTGTATTAAATTTCTCTTTTAATTCCTCTAGTTGTATCGGTTTATTGATAAAATCCATTGCTCCTGCACCTATACAATCATAGGTGATACTTCTATCATTAATAGATGAGATCATAATAATAACAGCATCAGGAAACTCAGCAATAATTTTTTTTACAGCAGTAAGACCATTCATAACTGGCATATTGATATCCATAGTAACAACATCAGGCATACTCTGTTTATATAGATCATACCCTTTTTGACCATCTTCTGCTAAACCTACAACTTCATGGTTTAGCTCCTCTAGCATTTTTTTTAATTGCATTCTAATGATACCTGAGTCATCAACTACTAAAACTTTTGCCATAATATTACTGCTCCTCTTTATTTGTCTGGGTTGAAAAAATCATTGATAATATTCCATGATGTGTGGAGATATCAACTTTACATATATCAAAACTATTGAGATGAAAAAGTTTACTCTCACCTGTAAACTCTATTGGTGGGGAAAAATTTAATATCTCATTGGAGTCAATATGGGCCATCGCACGACCAACCACAATATTTAAAAACTCTGAAACAACTTCTAATAAAAGTTCCTCAAAGTTATTCTCATCGTACTCTATAAAAGAGAAATTATCTAAAACACCTTTTGCTAAATCTCTAGAGAAGCTAAAAATAAGATTAGCTTGAATAGATCCTGCAAGAGTTGTTACAAAATTTATATCATTGATCTTGGTACTCTCATTGATATGATATGAATTGATATCAGTAATTGTTATATTATATTCTTTTTGTAATAACTCACAATTGGTTAAGAGAAATGGATGTAATTTATCTTTATTGCTACATTTACTATTTTGATTGATTAGTTCTAACATTGTATATTCTTTTTAATTTAATTATACAAATTTTAAACAAAGTTTGCTTACAATTAACAAAATCAAAGGGATAATTATGAAACTAAATACAATTTTTTTTATTATTTTATTATTTATTACAAGTTTATTTTCAAATGATATAGATAATATAAAAATGATGACTGAAGAGTACCCTCC
>CBETOJ010000151.1:0-4785 GCA_965537725.1 uncultured Campylobacterales bacterium
AATAAAAACAAAAAGAAAGTTTAATGATGATGTTACAAAAGAGTATTCTATTTTTAATCTTATTATCAATATTTTGTAGCTCTATTTTTGCTAAAACTTTTTCTATTAACAATGACACAGATAGCGTTAAACTCATACCCCATTCCCAAATCTATATCGATAGAACACAAAAACTTACGATTGAAAATATCACAAAACAAGAGTTACCATTTAAAGACTCACACAAAGAGCTTCTTGCTTTTGGATATTCGCCAGAGTTTAATGTTTGGATCAAACTTACTTTTTTTAATGATTCTGATACAAAACTCTCAAAAGTGATTGAATATGTAAACCCTTTAACGACTCATATATCATTTTATGATCCAGATAAAAAATATGAACAACAACTAGGAGGTATGTTTTTCAAACAAAAAGACCATACTTCACTCAATTCTATATTTCATATAAGCTTAGAGCCCAAAGAGACAAAAACCTATTATCTCAAAGCATCATCACATATCACTACTTTAATTGTAGAGCTTACTTTATGGGATGAACATAGTTTTTATACAAAAGAGATCAAACACCAGATCATCCTCTCTTTATTTTTTGGAGCCATGATGATCTTAGGGATCTACAATCTTTTTATCTTCTTTTTCACCAAAGATATCAGCTATCTCTATTATGTCACATATATTTTTGGTCTTATTTTACATCAGCTTGTATATGTAGGCGTTGCTGGGACTTACTTTTTCTCTTCAGAAGAGATGAGAAGAATGATTGAATATTCTCCTGCTTTAGTAGCTCTTCCTGTATTTGCACTAGGTTTATTTACAAAAAGCTTTTTACATACAAAACAATATATCGTCTATAATAAGATCTTAAATCTTTTTTTAGTTTTAATCCCTTTAGGAACACTATTTTTTCTTCTAACAGATCAATATGATAGTTATCGAAATATCTTTACGATGCTTTTATTGCTCTATCTTTTATATCTTACTATTTATGCGAGTTTTAAAAAGAATAAACAAGCCTACTTTATCCTTTTTGGATGGAGTATCTTTGTTTTTACTGGAATGTTAATGTTTTTATCAAGTCTTGGAGTCTTTTCAATTAGCAACTATTTTCCTTATCTAATCGAGATCTCTTTTTTACTTGAAGCGATTATTTTCTCTATTGCCTTAGCAAATAAGATCAATAATCTACAAAAAGAGAAAAATAAAGTTCATAAACAGCTTATCAAACAAAAAAAGAAAGAGACCAAAAGATTAGAAAAACAAGTAAAAAAGAAAACGAAAAATCTTGTAAAAGCATTAGATGAAAAAAATATTCTTTTAAAAGAGCTTCACCATCGTGTCAAAAATAATATGCAAACTATCATCTCTTTAATTCGACTTCAACTCACCGATGTGGATGATGAAAAGCTAGAATCTCAGCTGAAAACAATTCAAAATAGGGTCTCCGCTATGAGTCATCTTCATGAATTACTCTATAAACAACATGACTTTAATAAAATCAAAACCCATGAATACTTCAATATCATCATAGCTGAACTACGAGATAGCTATGGAAGTGATGTAAAAATAGATCTAAAGATCACTGCGGATCTTACAATGGATGAGGCTATCTACTGTGGACTTATTTTAAATGAACTTATTACTAACTCTATGAAATACGCTTTTCAAAATATAGAAGATGGTATGATATGGGTATCTTTATCAAAAAACAATACTCTTTATAGTTTTGAAGTAAAAGATAATGGAATAGGATATGAAATAGATAAAGGATATAATTCTTTAGGGCTTACACTTGTAGAGACTCTTGCAACTGGTCAACTTGATGGTATATTTAAAGTTGAATATAGAGAGGGAACACACTCTAAAGTACTTTGGGAACACAATGAATAATATAAAAATAATGATTGTAGAAGATGAATCGATCGTAGCATTAGATATAAAAAAAGCACTTCAAAAACTAGGCTATCAAGTAGTAGGTACAGCCAATAAATATGAAAAAGCTATAAAAATATTTAAAGCAGAGAATCCAAGTATTGTATTTATGGATATCAATTTAAAAAATAGTTCAAAAGATGGTATTGAAGTAGCTAAAGAGCTACAAAGAATACAAAATGTCCCTATTATCTATCTTACTGCTTTTAGCGATGAAAAAACTTTAAAAAGAGCCATTCAAACTAATCCTGTAAGTTACTTAGTAAAACCTTTTAAATTTGAAGAGTTAAAATCAACAATTCTTTTAGCGCAATATAAACTAAACCAAGCAAACCATCCTGAAGTGGATCATAACTGTACAAGCTTAGGGTTTGGATACTATTATAATAGAAAAGATGAGATTTTATTTTATGAAAATATCTATTTAAAACTTAGCTATAATGAAAGAAAACTGATGAGTCTTTTACTTGATGCTAAAGGAGCAATTGTACCTTATAGAGATATCGAATATATGTTATGGCCAGATAAGCCTGTATCTCAAAGCTCTTTGCGAACTCTTATCTATCGTTTACGAGCTAAGCTAGAACATAAACTTATAGAAACTGTCCATTCTGCAGGATGTAGACTTACTCCTCACTATTAAATGCTACTCCAAAGCTTTTTTAGCTGCCTCAACCGCATGGATCATGGTGGTATCATACACTTTTATAGCTACATCTTCAGGTTTGATCAAAAGCCCAATCTCTGTACACCCTAAAATCACCCCTTGTGCCCCTTGATCTATAAATCTATTGATAATATTGATATAGTTTTGTTTTGACTGTTTTTCTATTTTTCCAAGACATAGTTCATCATAAATTATTTGATGGATGATTTTTCTATCCTCTTCATTTGAGATTAACACTTCTAAGCCAGCATTTTGTAATCTTTGTTTATAAAACTCTTGCTCCATCGTAAAGACAGTCCCTAAAAGGGCTACTTTTTATTTTAATCGACACCCAGAGCCTTGAACTGTTTCAATAAGTTTATGTTCTAGTTTTCCACGTAAACGATACACTAAAGTTCTAAGGGTACTACTTGAGACTGTGCCCTCTTCCCAAATAGAATACTCTAAAGTTTCAAAAGAGACAATATCCCCTTTGGCTTCAAAAAGTATTTTTAAAAGTTGTTTCTCTTTTGTACTTAATTTTATATTGTGCTCATGAAAATAGAGCTCCCCACCTTTTATATCATAATTGTATCCAAACCCTAAAGGCTCTAGACCTTTTTTTAAAAAGCTTTGTTTTGATTGATTTATCTTAAAAAAAGCAAGATGTATTAAAGACTTTAGGTCTTCTCTTTTAAAAGGCTTATTTAAATACCCTACTGGATTAAGTTCAATCGCTTTGCTTATGGTTTTATCATCATTAAAAGCAGTTAAAAAAATCACTGGAAGTCTTTTAATCTTTTGCATATCAATAGCAGTTTCTATCCCATCTTTTGAATCATGCAGATTAATATCCATAATGGCTAGATCAGGAGCATAATCCTCCACATCTTTTAAAGCATCTTCATAGTTTACAGCATGTGCGACCACGTCTACTCCAATTTTTTTTAAAGCACTTTGAATATCTAAAGCTACAATACTCTCATCTTCAACGATTAATACCTTTAAATCTTTTAACTCCATATTATCTCAACCTTTACACCATTTTGAGTTTCTTTTTTTAGCTTTCCTTTTAACTGTTTTGTTGCTAAAGTCTGTACTAAAAGAGTCCCTAAGCTTTTTACATCTTTTTGATCACTATACCCTTTTCCATTATCACTCACTTGCAAATAGTAATTATCCTCTTGTTTTTTTAAGATGATATTGATCTCCCCATCTTTTTCAAAAGCATATTTAAAAGCATTAGTTACAAGCTCATTGATAATAAGACCACAATAGACTGCTATCTCACTTGGAAGATTGGTATCTATCTCATATTTTATTTTGATACTTTCATTTTCAAATCCCTCTTGAAGTTCCGTAATCAAAAGTTCAAAATATTTTCGTGTATCAATATAGGAGATATCACTTTGTTTATATAAAAGCTCATGCAAACACCCCATAGCATTTATCCTATTTTGGATTGTTTGTAAAAGCTCTATTGTTTTTTGATCCTCATATTTATCACTTTGTAGTCGAATAAGAGAAACAATTGTCTGCATATTATTTTTTACTCGATGATTTAACTCTTGAAATAAAAGACTCTTTTCATCAAGTGCCTTTTGGAGTTCTGAAGTTTTTTGTTCTACTATATGAGCAAGTCTAACGGTCTTTATCTCTTTTTGTAAAACCAATTCCATACTTGCTTCGTTTTTTCTACGCTCTAATTGATTAATCTTGTCTGCTAAAGCAATTGAGAAGATAATTCCCTCTAGAAGCAATGCTATCTCTACATAATATTTAAAATGCTCAATAACTTCTAGTATCCCTACACTTGAAAGATACATAAATATAAAAGCAAAGATCACAATCACCCATCCAAAAAGGACAAAATATGCCTGACGATTACGTTTCCAACTCGCATAAATAGTAATAACCAACAATATAACTAACAATATAAATGAAGAAAGATTTCTAAAATAAGCAATATCTTCAAAGAATAAAAAAGCCACTAAAGTAAATGGATAGATAAACAGATATAAACGAAGAGATTTATCTAAAAATGGATATTGACTGATCTTTAAAAATGATCGAACAAGAAGAGCAAAAATAAAAATAGGGAAAGCTACTATAAATGCAGCTGATTTTATAGTAAAGATCACAAATTCATGGGAAAAAAGATACACCATTCCAAAGCCACTATATAAAAGCTGATGAAACACCATCCCTAAC
>CBETOJ010000152.1:0-4754 GCA_965537725.1 uncultured Campylobacterales bacterium
GGTCCCGCAGAAAGTGAGTTTTTTAGGACTGACTAAATATATCTAGTTTCCCTTTAGTCTCTAGTTCTTCATAACGAATAATCTTTTTCACAACAGTATCAAAAAGTTCTTTATCTGGCTTCTTTGGTGGTACCTTTTTAACTCTAGTGTAACTTAATCCTATTATTTTTTAAAAAAGTTCTCATTGTTTCATTTGATACTATTACATTAAATTTTTCTCTTACTTTAGCATTGACTATAGGGACTGACGCACAGTTAATTGCTATTGCTTTTATATCTGCAATGGATATATCTCTTAGTGCAACTTTTCTACCTTTTCCTGGTTTGTCATATAGTCCGTTAATCCCATCTCTCTCATATCTTTTAAACCATTCATATAGTGCTTGTTTCTTTATCTCAAGTATCTCTACAATCTCTTTAACTGTTTTTCCTTTATTGCTAAGCAAGATTGCTTCTGCTCTTTTTCTTGGTCTATATTTTGGTTCAAATTTAATTATCTCTTGGAGTTTCTCTATATTGGCTGAGGGAATAGATTCTTTTACAAAAAGAACTTTACCAGGGCTAGGGGCTAATAGAGATGTGATTGAAAATAACTTACAAAAAAATCTTATGCTTGTAACAAACCTTAATCCTATAATAGGGTATGATAATGTTGCTAAAATTGCAAAATATGCATTAAAAAATAATAGTACATTAAGAGAATCAGCAATTAAATTAGAGATTTTATCTGGAGAGGATTTTGATAAATATATGTGTATCGATAGTATGATTTGAATTTTTAAAGATTAAAACTGTTCCTCCTTAAGTTTATAACAACTAGTACCGAATCACTCTGGTTTTTACTCCGTCCTTGGACACTGACTTCCATTTATATCCTTTAAAATACATTAATTAAAGAGGCTACGATTATTGTAGACTCTACTAATATGATTATATTGTAGTCTTTTTTATTTTGTTTATATTGATCTATGATTTTATTTTTCATTTTAACTCCTTAAATAGATTAAGGAGGAACAATTTCAGGAGTATAGTATCAAAGATTATTTAATTTTGTAATATATTTCATATTCAAATAATTTTTTTAAAAGTTTTTTAAGAGTGACCTTTGAGCTGTCTTTCTATTTTTTTCTCTCAACCCCTTTATAATTTGGATCAATTAGTTGTTTTCTAATCTTAATATCATGTTTCCCCTCAAAGTTTTTTCCACAAGCATCATTTACAATCTTTTGTGCAATATCACTTGCTTGTTGAGCAATAATATTGGTCTCTTGGGCTATTTGCGCATTTTTGTTAGTCGCTTCATCAATATGGGTGATAGCTGAATTTATCTGTGAAACTTTTTGTTGTTGGATACTTGTATCATGTGATACAGATTCGATCAATTCAGTTGTAGAACTGATACTATTATTTAAAGTTTCGTACCCTTTGATCATCTGGGTTGCTATTTGATTTCCTTGATGTGCATGGGCTGTGGCATTTTCTACTAAGGTTTTTATTTCATTGGCTACTTCTGCAGATCTACTTGCTAGGTTTCTAACTTCCTGTGCAACTACTGCAAACCCTTTTCCTGCTTCTCCTGCAGTTGCCGCTTCCACTGCTGCATTAAGTGATAGGATATTTGTTTGGAATGCAATTTGATCAATTACAGTGATCGCTTCATTGATAGAGCTTGTTTTTTCATCAATATCTTTCATAGCATTTGATGTTTTTGTTGCTAGAGTTGAACCTTCATTTGAGAGTTGTGTTACATCATTGGCATGGGTTCTCATCTGTTGTGAACTTTGACTTGTTTGTTCAATATTTTGAACAATCTCTTTTAAAGACTCAGCTGTTTCATTGACAAAGGTTGCTTGCTCTTTTGAATTGTTTGCTAAAATGGTTATCTTTTCAGCTAGTACCCCTGAGGTTTGTTGCAACGCTCGACCGTTTTTAAAATTTTGTCCACTAAGAGCTGTAAGAGTATCTCCTAAAAAGTCCACTTAATCAAAAAGCTCTCGAAGCTCTGCTTTTGTATCATCTTTGGTACTGATCTTTTTAGTATACTCATCTTGTGAATAGGCATTAAGAACATTTAATACTCTTAGTATCCTATAATTGATAGAGGTTAACATCTCATTCATAAGATGGGTAAGATTATTGATCTCAGGATTATTTGTATCACTTTGTATCTTCACACTCATATCTCCTAAAGCTGCTTGTTTACAAACCTCTCCCACTTCATTGATCACATGAGCATCTTTTTTTAATCCTTTGATAGTTTTATCAATGTTTTCATTCAAGGCTATGACCATCTCACCGATCTCATCTTGGCTATGAACTTTAAATGGCTCTAGTGAATCTTTTTCATTAGCTAAAAATGAGAAAAACTCATTCATCTCATGTTTAAGCTCTTTTAGTGGATCAGTTACTTTTTTTGTGACAAACCAAACTGCTATCAAAGTTAATAAAACAAAAACAGATGCAATGGAAATAATAAAAGAAAGAGTATTGCTGATCATTACATCAGAGTTATCTAAAGAGAATTTTAGATCGATCACTCCAATCACATCACCCTCTTTTTCATTAGCATGACACATAAGACACTCATTTGTTGCGATCATCGGTCTTAATACTCTTAGGGAGTGAGAATCTCCATTTTGTATATCAAGGACTTGTTCTTTTTTAGTTTCAAATGATCGTAAAATATCTGTATCTTTTGTAAATGGAGATCCTAGTGAATAAAGCTCAATAGTTTCTTTACTTTTTGCTACTGTGAGATTTTGTAAGCCTTTAATATTTTTTCAATTGTTTGTGCTTTTTGCTCTATTCTTGATTCTCTTTGTTCTTTCATTAGTTTAACAAACTTCCCTTTATCAAACTCTTTTGCAGTAAATGCAATTGATGGGCCTTGTCTACTCTCTCTTGCTTCTTTTAAGATAGCAGCTATTTTTTCTTTTTGTTCAGATGAAAGCTCAAGTTGCATAATTGCACCAATGATATGATCCCCTTTTTTATGATGTTTCATTTTCATCATTTTATGGTGTTTGTTTTTCATATCACATCCCCCTCTATCCATTCCATATGCATATGCTGCAGATGATAAAAGTGTAAGGGCACTGAGTCCTAAGATGATTTTCTTTGTTGTTGTTTTCATTTTGTATCCTTTATGTTTTGATAAACAAATTATAAAATATTCAGATTAACTAATAGTAAATTAAACATTAACAAAATATTAATCACTTCTCTAAAATTAAATCTACGATTTTAAAAGGGGAAACATTATTGTTTTTTGCAAGTTGTCTAATTGTTGTTTCCTCATTTAAAATAAGATTATTATTTTTGAGTTTTTCTTCTAAAAGTTCCATATCATTTCCTAAGATTGATACGGCATCTTCAATTGGAGCATTTAAAACTGTATTGATGATCGCAAGTTTTGGGTTTGGACGATCAGCATTTGCACTATTTGGAATAATGAAAGCTAGAGATACTATTAATACAACTACAGATGAAGCTAAAAAAATCTTATTTGAAAAGTATCGTTTCATTGCATTAAAATTGAAGATCACATGAAAAAGAGCTGCCACTACAAAGACTAGACCTAATAGCTCATGAAGCTCTTTTACTGAACGTTCAAAGATATGAAAATAAAGAAATACTCCAGAAGTACCTACTACGAAAAAAACAAGTGCTGTGAGACTTGTTGCCAGTGTTTTTTGATGTTTTTGCATGTTATTATCCTTTTGTTTTAGTTTGAGAGGATAATAACAAAGCTAGTTAAATGGTTTATTAATAAAGTTTATCTTGATAAAAGCTTTTGAGCTATAGGGTGCATATTATCAAGCTCTAAAGTTTTATTTTTATAGGCTTCTCTCCATTTTGGATTTCCTTGTTTAATCAATTGGGTATAGTTTTTTAAAACAATCTTTAAAAATATCTCAATAGATTGATTGTATTTCTCTTTTACTAAGTTTGTTACAATAGCACTTGGTACTTTGTAGCCTTTAATTGATCTGTTTAGCCATTTGTATTGTTTTTGAGAAAATGATGTTGGAATATACGATCTACTAAGTGTATCATTTTTAGGTAACTCTACTAGATCAAGACCTGTAATGTTTTTATATTTATCACTAGGAAGCGCAATCACATCAATATAAAGATCTAAAATCCCATCTCGAAGATATTTTTTTGCTTCATTAAAGCCTGTAAATACATATTTAAAACGTATCCCATACGCTTTTTCTAAAATATGAGCAGTAATGGCTGCTCCACTTTTTCTACTAGATACTCCAACTTTTAAAAAGCCACCTCTTTGAAACTTGATATTATTCCCTTTTTTGGAAAATAGATGAATATGCTCGCTATATAAAGGAAGTATCACTTTGATTTTTTCTTTAAGATCTTCTCTTGTATTTTTAAAATGCGAAAATCTATAAAAATCTAAAGCATCGTTTTGAACTATTGCCCAGCTGGCTTTTTTAGATTTATTTTGCCCAACTAAAATATCTAAGTTCTCTAAAGAGCCTTTAGAAGAGAGAACAGGAAGATCAGCTTTATACTTTTTAAAAGTTGCAGAGAGATCATTTCCTATTTTTATATAGGTTCCTGTATTTGAGCCTGTTGCTATAGCACCAAAATAAGAGTTTGCGTATATTGCAGCTGTACAAAAAAGTACAAATATGAGATTACGAAAAAACATCTTAGACCCCTTTTTTCAAAATATAGGGAACCTCTAAAAATACCTTTTAGAACTTCCAACTTTTACTTTTTTTGATTTT
>CBETOJ010000153.1:0-4735 GCA_965537725.1 uncultured Campylobacterales bacterium
AATACCTGGGTTTCCTTTAACTCCAACCATATCTGGAGTATCAAGTTTTACATTAGCAATATGTTTTAAGTTTGCTAAATATTGTTCAGTTACTTCCCATACTGGAGCACCTTTTGAAACTGAGTTTACTGTAGACCAACCAGCAACTTTATATTTTTTGTTAGCTTCCATTGGTTTCCCAGTTTTAGTCATAGTGATATTAGTAATTCTTTTTCCAAATGGTTTATTTGGATCAATTCTATAAGAAATTCCACTTGTTCTAACCATATCTCCACCAGATTGTCTAAATGGATCTTCATGGAATAGGTTATCTGCAACATCTTCAAGAGCTGCATGAACCTGAGCACCTGTAAACTCTCTAATATATGTTTCAGCATAAGTCATTGCAGTTTGAGTTGCAAGGTCATCAAATGTGATTGGTTGACCTGGAATAATTGTTGTTCCCCATCTAAATCCAGGAGATAATGAGATATCAGCTCCTTTAATTTCACATAAACCATCACAAATAATCTGATCCCATGTACCATTAAAGTTTCCTCTTCTATAAAGAGTTTGATCAGTTGTTGCGATTACTCTATTAAGATCTTTTTGGAAAGGTCGTCTTACTAATTCAATATACTCTTTCATTTGAGGATCTTCTTCAATTAGATCAGAGAAGATTGGAAGTAATGTAAACTTGTGGTCTACTACTTTTCCATTTTCAACTTGTAAATCAAGTACATTTAAGAATTTTCCATTTGATCCTGCATTACATACATAAGTTTTTCCACCTTCTGCATTTTTAACTTCATACGCTTCAGGTACACCATCATGTGTATGTCCACCCATGATAAAGTCAATTCCAGAACAAACTTCTGCCATTTTTTTATCAACATCATAACCATTATGAGAAAGAACGATAACCGCATCTGGTTTTTCCTCTTCTCTAATCTCATCAACAAGCTCTTGCATAGCACCTTCATTGATACCAAACATCCAATCAGGAATATTTCTTTTTGGATTTGCGATAGTTGTATATGGGAATGCCTGACCAATAACTGCAACTCTTGCACCATTCATCTCTTTGATTGTATATGGTTTAAATGCATGCCCAGTATCTTCATCATATGCTTCAACACCGTTGAACATAGATTCTTCTTTTACTTTTACATTTTGTGCTAAGAATTCACCTTTTAGAAGTTTTACATTCTCTAAAACCTCTTCAGCTTTATATGTAAACTCCCAGTGACCAACACAAATATCAGCTCCTAGAATATTAAGAGCTCCAACCATATCTTTTCCTCTTGTTTGAAGAGAAGTCCAAGAACCTTGCCAAGTATCTCCACCATCTAAAAGAAGAGTGTTTTCAGGTTTTGTAAAACTTTTTCTTAAGTGATCAATTACAGTTTTAAGTTGTGCAAAACCACCAACTCTACCCATCGCTTTTGCATGTTTGTCAAAGTTTACACAAGATACAGCATACTCTAATCTTTTATCACCTTTGATTCCATAATAGTCAAGTAGTTGATCACCAACGATATGTGGTGGTTTTCCATAGTTCTCAAAAAGACCAATATTAACACTTGGCTCTCTAAAATATACTGGAAGTAATTGTGCATGACAATCTGTCATATGTAATAATCTTACATTTCCAAATGGATCAAGTTTATAATAATCCTCAGCTTTACTAGTGTTCGCCATTCTTGTATGTGAATTTGCAAATACAGGAGCAGTTCCAGCCAACATTGCAGACATGTAGATAAATTCTCTTCTACTCATTTTACTCATTGTATTATTTCCTTATTGTTAAAATTTATTGATTCTATCATATTTTATTTTATAAAATATGAAAAAAGCCAAGTATTTTACTTGGCTTTTTTAATTTGTATTTAAATGGTAACTATTAAAAAATTAATATTTAAAACCATCACCTGGTACAGCTAATCTCCAAGTAGATTCAGCTTCATGTTTTTGAGCTAAAGCAGATAAACCAAATTTACAAGCTCTTTCAGCTGCATAACCAATTTCAAACTTTTGTTTACTTGGTTTACCTTTAAAAGATTTTGGTTCAACTTTTTTGGCACCTGATTTTAATCCCTCTTCAACAGCGATAATAAGATCAGAATTATTTACTCCAAGTCTTCTATACTCAACTTTTTCTTTAATTGCAGTAGCATTGTAAATTTTAGCATTTGCTAAAACAGCTTCAATACCATTTGCTTTCACATTACATTGTTTTTTAACATCCATTTCAGAAGCTGCTTGAGGAGTTAGACCACCTGAGCTTGCACAACCTGCTAACGATAATGCAACAGCTGAAGTTATTGCTAGTGTATATATTTTTTTCATCTTGCTCTCCCCTTACTTTCTAATATCTGGACCGTCTACTTGCATACCATTTGACATATATGCCATAAAGTATAGTAGCTCTTTCATCTCTTTACTGCTTGGTTTTGGAGGGTTTTGCCCTTGGTCTTTTATACAACCTTGCATTCTTCTCTCAAGAGTTCCTAAACCTTGCCATTTAAGTCTATAAACTGGAAAGTGAGTAGTGTGTCCAAGAAGTTGAGATAATGACTCATTTCTAACTCTTTTTGCTGCACCTTGTACGTGACATGTTGCACAAGAAAGTTTTAGATATCCTCTTTGTGAATAATAGTATTTTTTTCCTCTTTCATAAGCTGCTTCAGCATCAGAACTTTCAATTTTGATGTTTACTTTCTTTTCAGCCTCTTTTGATGCATTAGCAATAAAAGCTTCTAAATCAGCCATTTTCCCTTTTTTCATACCCCATGCTTTTTCACCATTTGATGTTAAGCATTCGTTGATAGCAGATGAAAGAGATACTACCTCTTTTTTTGTCTCATCAAACATTGGGTATTCTCCACCAATCGCTGGGTCTGGGAAACAGATTGCAAATGAATTTCCATTTGCAAATTTCTTTTCATAAAGTTCTGCACCTTTATCTATAGCATCTTCATAAGGTGGCATCTCTTTGATCTCTTCATATGAAGCCATACCAACTTTATTGAATGCATAGTTTCCAATACCAAAATCTTGCCACTTAAGTCCACCTTTGATATTGTTTTTTAACTCATCCTCAGTAGAATAAGGGAAAAAAGTTGCTGCATTTTTTTCTGGATCAGCAAATTTATCCTCAAAATATTTGATAAGTGCTTTTCTATCTTTCTCCGCCCCTGCGTTAAAGTCACCTGCATTTAATGTACAAGCTGCAATAGCTACAAGAGCAGAAGTTTTAGCTAGTTTTAATAACATAGTTTCTCCCTTCGTATGTGTTATTATTATGACTACTTTTAATAAAGTAGTTTTAGAATTCTAAAACTTACTTGATTTTTGCTTTAAAGGTTTTACTTTCACCTGTAAGCGTAGTCATTGCAACTTCTAGTTCTCCACCCTTTTCACCATTAAATGAAAATTTAAAATAAGGGTTCTTTGACAAGAATTGAGAAGAAGATACTTCATATACAGTTTTTCCACCAACAGTAGCTGTAACTTGAGTAATCCAGTCTGCTTTTTTCTTTGCTCTTTCAGCTTCTTGATAACTTAATTGTGGATGTTTTCCCATCATCTTAACACCAACAACACCTTTTTTTGCTTTTGCTTTAATTCTAGCTTTACCTAAGTTTCCCATAGTAATATATCCTTTATTTTATATGTTTTTAAATTTTTATATTATATTTGTAAATGGAGAGTTGGATCAACCACCACATCCACCAGCAGTTACTTTTGTACTACTTGATGCTGCGTATAATTTACCATCTGCTTCAACAACTGCAACTACGTCACCAGTTTGTTGCATTTTAATTCTTACAGAGTAATCAATAGGTTGTCCCTCATGAACTGTCCATACTGCAACTAATGTTTCAGGATTAGCATTTTGTAAAAGTGCTACTTTTGTCGCTTTTTTATCAGTTGAAATCGATACAGGTACAACTGCTCCATTTTCAGCAATTGCAGGGCTTTTTAAGTTAACTCCGCTCATATCTAAAGTATCAGTTCCAAATATTTCTTTAATAGCTTTTTTAATAGCACTATGATCAGTTGGTCCACCAGCTAGATCACCTTTTGTTCCTTTTTTAAATGGATTTGTTACTTTCCATGCTTCAGGCTTTTCAGCTCTAAAATCTATTGCGCTTAATTGTGAAGGTACCATTGCAACTGCTGCAACACCCAAACCTAAACCTAAAAAATTTCTTCTATTCATCTGTTTTATCTCCTAAAATTAATCTATTGTTTTTAAATAAGCAACTACAGCTTTGATCTCAGTATCATCCAACCAACCATTAGTTCCAAATGCTGGCATAGCTGAAATTTTAATACCTCTTGCTTTGTAAATGTCATATACAGTATCATACAATAATTTATCATCCCAATATTTAAGACCAATTAGTTTTGGACCAAAACTACCTGGACTCATAGCTTGAATATCAGCTCGACCTTCAATAGCATGACATGCTACACAGTTACCAAGTTTTTTGCCTTTAAAGATCTTCTCACCTTTTTTGACTAAAGAGGCATCTGCAAAACTTGCAGTTGCAAATAATGTGCTCACTGCAGATGCTATTAGTAAACTCTTAGCTAATCTCATCATCTCTCCTTTTGTATTTTGTTAATATTATTATTTCGGAATATTAACCATTTATTTAGTATCTTTAAAATTGATTACTAAAACAATGAATTATAATCAAATTTATTTACTAATGTCAAGAAAAAATGTGATTTTTTTTAATATTTT
>CBETOJ010000154.1:0-4732 GCA_965537725.1 uncultured Campylobacterales bacterium
TGATCATCTTACTTATCTCTTTACTTGTAATTATACAAAATTTATTAGTAGGAGTTATAGATGGGAATAAAAGCTAAATTACTGTTTGGAGCATTATCTATTGTTGCACTCAATTCTAGTGTATTAGCAAAAGAGGTAAAGATCGGGGTTGTTATGCCTATGAGTGGACCAATTGGGGGATTTGGACAAAGTGCCAATAAAGGGATCGAATTGGCTCATGAGCTTACACCAAAACTTAAAAATGGTGATACGATAAAAGTTGTCTTACTTGATAATAAATCTGATAAGATCGAATCAGCAAATGCGATGCAAAAGCTAGTATCATCAGATAAAGTTGATGCAGCAGTTGGAGCACTTACTTCTACAAACACTATGGCTATTACAAAAATTGCAGGGGCTGGAAAAGTTCCTTTAGTAGCTCCTGTTGCTACAAATATACTGGTCACAAAAAATAGAGAATTTGCAAATAGAGTATGTTTCTCAGATGCTTTCCAAGGGCAAGTAGCGGCTAACTTTATTAAAAATGAGCTTGGAAAGAAAAAAGTTGTATTAATCACTGATGTAAAGCAAGATTATTCAATTGGTATTTCAAAAGTGTTTAAAAAATATTTTAAAAGTATCGGTGGAACAGTTGTAAAACAAGTGATGATGAACTCAGGTGATACAGACTTTAAAGCGATGATCTCTAGTATCAAAGCGATGAAACCTGAGCTTGTATTTTATCCTATCTATTCAGCTGAAGCTGCATTAATTGCAAAACAAGCAAAACAATTAGGTCTGAATGTCCCTTTTGTAGGAACAGATGGTATGACGGCTGATAAAGTATTCTTTGAAACTGGTGGGGATGCGATTGAAGGTTTTTATAATACAGACCTTTACTCACCAGAAGCTCCAAAGACAACTGATGCAAGTAAAGTATTTGAAAAAGCATATAAGAAAAAATATAATGAAGATGTTCACCCATTTGCAGCTTTAAGTGCTGATGCATATGGGGTAATCGTACATGCCATGAATCAGTGTAAGGATCCTAGTGATGGAGCTTGTATCAATGAAAAGATCAAATCAACTACAAATTTCCCTGGGGTTTCAGGAGTTATTTCAATTGAGTCAAATGGTGATGCTACAAGAAGTGCAGTGATCAATCAAATTGTAGATGGTAAACAAGTTTACAAAACAACAGTAAACCCATAATTAATAGAAGGATGAAAAGAGCTTGAATGTCAAGCTCTTTTTTTATTAGTACTATGGATTTTTCAACTTTTATTCAACAACTTATTAACGGTATCAGTGTAGGTTCTATGTATGGACTTATAGCCATTGGATATACTATGGTGTACGGAGTTTTACGACTTATAAACTTTGCCCATGGAGATATTATGATGGTGGGAGCATTTAGTGCTTATCTGGCGATGAGTACCTTTGGCTTTGATCTTACAAGTAGTATATTTTTTGCACTTCTAATCTCTGTACTTGTAGGGGTCTTAACTGATAAAGTAGCCTATAAACCATTGAGGCACTCTCCTAGGATTTCTCTTTTAATCACTGCTATTGGAGTGAGTTTCTTTTTAGAAAACTTTGTCAATGTTCTTTTTGGAGGAACTCCAAAATCATTTTCAGTTCCACCATTTTTTGAACAAACATTTTATATAGGCGAAGCGATCTTTACTCCACTTGTTTTTTTAGTTCCTATTGTAACTGTGATCTTACTATTAGCTCTTTTGGCTCTTTTATATCATACTAAATATGGTATTGCAATTCGTGCATTAGCCTTTGATATAAAAACAGTTTCACTTATGGGGATAGATTCAAATAAGATCATTATGTATGTGTTTATTATAGGCTCATCCCTTGCGACTATTGGTGGAATATTTTGGGCACTAAGTTATCCAATACTCACCCCATATATGGGTGTAATGATAGGGCTTAAAGCATTTGCAGCAGCAGTTCTTGGTGGAATAGGTTCAGTATATGGTGCATTTTTAGGAGGGATTATCTTAGGATTTACAGAGGTGGTTTTTGTGGCATTTTTCCCAGAACTTGGTGGATATAAAGATGCTATTGCTTTTGTATTTTTAATCTTCGTACTTTTATTTAGACCAACAGGGATTATGGGAATCAATTTTGAAAAGAGTAGGTTTTAAAAATGTTAAGTAGATCAAATATTATAAAACTTATGGCTTTAATGGGAGTGGTTGGATTTTTATTTATAGCGCAGAATAATTTTAATGACTATACAATTAGGATCTTAAATAATATCGCTATTTTTATTATATTAGCTGTTTCATATAATCTTATCAATGGAGTGACAGGACAATTTTCCCTTGAACCCAATGGATTTGTAGCCATTGGAGCTTATGTAACTGCTTTAGCACTTTTAAGTGAAGATATGAAATGGGAGATGTTCCAACTTGAAGATCCCCACCCTTGGATACTTGCTTTACAACTAGACCTTATTCCAGCGTTACTATTAAGTGGTATTGCTGCAACTATTGTAGCTATATTTTTGGCAGCTCCTGTATTTAGAGTACGGGGAGATTATCTTGCTATTGTAACTTTAGGGTTTGGATTTATTATTAAAGTGATTGCTATTAACAACCCTGAGTTTACCAATGGTTCTATTGGTCTTAATGATATCCCAACAGTTATCGATCTTTATTGGACAGGAGGTTTAGCTATTATTAGTGTGATTCTTATTTTAAATATAGTTTATTCAAAATATGGTCGAGCTATGAAAGCAGTAAGAGATGATGAGGATGCAGCAAGTGCTATTGGGATCAATACCTTTAAAATAAAAACCTTAGCATTTGGTACAAGTGCATTTTTTGAAGGAGTTGGTGGTGGATTGTTAGCTATTTTACTTACTACTATTTCACCCGATCTTTTTACTTTCTTTTTAACCTTTCAGCTTCTAATCATCATTGTTCTTGGAGGACTAGGATCAATGAGTGGAGTGATCATAGGAACTATACTTGTAGTAGGTGGAATGGAATGGCTACGATTCTTAGATGGACCGCTGAATTTTATGGGGATGGAGATGGATGCACACCCAGGGCTTAGAATGGTAGTGTTCTCTTTACTTCTTATTATTGTGATGCTTTTTGCAAGAGAGGGTATTATGGGAAAACGTGAATTTTCTGATATCTTTAAAGCTAAAAAAAGAAAGGATAAGAGATGATCCTTGAACTTAAAAATATCACAAAAAACTTTGGTGGAGTCACTGCTATTAATGATACCTCTTTTGGAGTGGAACAAAAGCAGATCTATGGACTCATAGGTCCAAATGGAGCAGGGAAAACTACTCTTTTTAATATCATTACAGGAAACTATGATCCTACAAAAGGTGAAGTGTATCTAGATGGCACAAAGATCACGAAAATGAAAAACTATAAGATAGTAAGAGAAGGGATAGCTAGAACTTTTCAAAATATCAGACTTTTTTCTTCTATGAGTGTGGAAGAGAATATCTTAATAGGACTAGATTCTGATGCAAACTATACTTATCTTGAAGCGATGTTTCGACTGCCAAGATATTATACGAAAGAGAAAACAATAAAACAAAAAGCATATGAGGTGATGGAGTTTTTAGATATCTTATCATTTAAAGAAGAAAAAGCTACAAGCCTTAGTTATGGGATACAAAGAAAAGTGGAGATCGCTAGGGCACTAGCTACAAGTCCAAAGCTTCTACTTCTTGATGAACCAGCAGCAGGGATGAACCCAAATGAAACCCATGAACTAGCAGAACTTTTATTTAAGATACGGGATCGATATGATCTTACGATTCTTTTAATAGAGCACGATATGAAGTTTGTCAATCATCTTTGTGATAAAGTGATGGTACTTGATTATGGGAAAACTATCTTTGAGGGGGATATAAAAGATGCTATCAAAGATGAAGAGGTAATTAAAGCATATCTAGGGGATTTTAAACATGCTTAAAATAAAAGATCTAAATGTATATTATGGGTTAATCCAAGCAGTAAAAGGGATAAGCTTTGAAGTACCAAAAGGACAGATTATCTCCCTTGTTGGCTCAAATGGTGCAGGAAAAACATCAACTTTAGAAGCGATAGTAGGAGATGTAAAAAAAAGTGGTGAGATACTTTATAATGAAAAAAACATTATAAAAGATCCTACCCATACAATAGTCCAAGAGGGGATCTCTTTAGTTCCTGAGGGTCGTCGAGTATTTATCAATCTAACGGTAGAAGAAAACCTAAAAATTGGTGCTTATAACAATGTAGAACAGTTTGAGAGTAAAAAAAAACATATGTATCAACTTTTTCCTAGACTAGTAGATAAGAAATCCCAACTAGCTGGAACTATGAGTGGAGGAGAGCAGCAGATGCTTGCAATCGCTAGAGCTTTGATGAGCTCTCCAAAACTTTTAATGCTAGATGAGCCATCTTTAGGACTAGCTCCAAAGATAGTAGGGGAAGTGATAGAGACTATTTCCCATCTAAAAGATGAGGGACTTACAGTACTTTTAGTAGAACAAAATGCTTTTGCTGCACTTGCTATTAGTGATTATGGGTATGTATTGGAAAATGGGGTCATTGCTTTAGAGGGTAATGCTAAAGAGTTGATGGAAAATGATGAAATTAAGAAAAAGTATTTAGGGGGATAAGTTAGGTTTTCTATCTTAACTTATTATTTCATTAAAAAGATTCTGAATATGATTCATCTCCAACATTTAAATCTGAAGTGCAATTTTTGAAAATTTGAAAATAAA
>CBETOJ010000155.1:0-4715 GCA_965537725.1 uncultured Campylobacterales bacterium
ACTTAATAACAAAACTTATTTAGACTTAATTAATAACTATCTTATCGCATCTCAAACAGATGCGAAAGGATATATTACAGATGTATCTGATGCAATGTGTGATATTACTGGATATACCAGAGAAGAACTTATTGGAAAAAAACACAATATTATAAGACATCCTGATATGCCAGCTGAGGCTTTTGATGACCTTTGGAAAACTATTACTAGTGGAAAAGTTTGGGAAGCAGAAGTAAAAAACCGAAAAAAAGATGGAAAAAGCTACTGGGTTAAAACACGAATCTCCCCTACTTTTGATGAAAATGGAAAAATAGTTGGATATGCTTCAATACGTGTAGATATCACGGATAAGAAAAAAGTTGAAGAGGTTTCTGTTACTGATGAGCTTACAAAATTGTATAACAGACGTCACTTTAATATTATCTTTTCAAAAGAGATCAATCGAGCAAAAAGGGAAAATAAAAACCTTGGCTTTGCTATTTTTGATGTGGATAACTTTAAACTTTACAATGATTTTTATGGACACCTTAAAGGTGATAAAGTCTTAAAAAAGATTTCAAAAGTAACCAAGCAAAATCTTAAACGTGCTACAGATTATTCATTTAGACTTGGTGGTGAAGAGTTTGGAGTACTTATTTATGATATTGAGCTTGAAGGTTTTTCTAAAGTGATCGAAAATATTCGAAAAGAGATTGAAGATCTACAAATTGAACATGAATATAATAAAGGACATGAAATAGTTACTGCTTCTTTTGGTGGAGTAGTGTTCGGGGGTGAAAAAAAGATCCCATCACAAAAAATCTACCAGTTTACCGATGAGCTTTTATATTTTTCTAAAAAACATGGAAGAAATCGAATCAAAGTAGAAAACTATAATGCTATTGGCAATGAAGTTGATCTCAATCAAATGCAAGAAAAGATCGAAGATGATCATATCTCCAAACTAGAAAAATTAGTCAATGAAAAAACAAAAGAGTTGCAAAAGAATCTTTCAAAACTTCAAAGTTATGCAAAAGCTATTGATGTAAACTCTATCGCTTCTATTTCGGACCTAAAAGGGATCATCACTTATGTCAATGATAAGTTTTGTGAAGTAAGTGGATATACAAAAGAGGAAGTACTAGGAAAAACACATAGCATTATCCGTCATCCAAATATGCCTAAAGAGGTTTTCAAAGAGATGTGGGATACTATAAGAAACAAACAAATTTGGCAAGGACAGGTTAAAAACAAAAAGAAAAATGGTGATCCTTATATTGTTCAAAGTGTAATTGTTCCAATCTTAGATGCTAATAATGAGATCGTAGAATATATCGCTACAAGATATGAGATCACTGAGATCTATACTCAACAAAAAAAGCTTGAAAAACAACTAAGAACAGATTATTTAACAGGTCTAGGAAATAGATTTAATCTCCATGAAAAACTACAAACTTTAAAAACTGGATCAATTGCCCTTATTGATATCAATAAATTTCATGAGATCAATGATTTTTATGGTGATCAAATTGGGGACCAGGTTATCGCCCTTTTAGCAAAAAAACTCCAAGAGCGATTACAAAACTCTCCTTATGATATTTTTCATCTTCAAGGGGATGAGTTTATTATATTAAACGCAACGATAAAAAAAGAGGCTTTTAAAGATGAGATGAAAATGCTCTCTCGCTATCTAAACTATGAAACAATTAAATTTGATGATAAAATATTTTATTTAAGCACCACCCTTTCTTTATCTTTTGAGCCACCAGAACTCTTACTCTCAACAGTAAACCTTGCTCATAGTTATGCAAAAGAGAATCATAGTGTTTTTAATATCTATAGTTATGATAATTCTCCTGAACAACAATATGCTAACAACTTTAAATGGACACAAAAAATAAAACATGCAATTGAGCAAGATAAAATAGAGGTTTATTTTCAACCAATTGTAGATACCAATACACAAAAATGTATCAAGTATGAATCTCTTGTTCGTCTCATAGATGAAAATGGTGAAGTGATCTCACCATACTTCTTCTTAGATATTGCAAAAAAATCAAACTACTATACACAGATCACAAAAATAGTTATTGAAAAGTCTATAAAATATCTTGAACATATATCAAAAGCTATCTCTATCAACTTAACTATTGAAGATATTAAAAACAAACGGATCAAAGAGTTTATCTTTGAGAAACTACAAAGCTGTAAAAAATGTGAAGATGTTACTTTTGAACTGGTTGAGTCTGAGGGGATTGAAAACTTTGAAGAAGTAACAGAGTTTATCTGTACAGTCAAATCATATGGTTGTAAGATGGCAATTGATGATTTTGGAACAGGATATAGTAACTTTGAATATCTTTTAAAACTCAATGCTGATTATATTAAAATAGATGGTTCTATCATCAAAGATATTGATGTAAATGAAGATAAATATCATATCGTCAAAACCATTACAGACTTTGCAAAGGTAAAAAATATCAAACTTATTGCTGAGTTTGTAAGTAATGAAACCATTTATGAAAAAATAAAATCTCTTGAAATAGACTATTGTCAAGGGTTTTATTTTGGAAAACCTGAACCAAAACCTCTTTCTTAAGAGGTAAGGTACATAATATGAATACTTATTCCTAAACTTTAAAGGGATAATCTATGCCAATATACCATCAAAAAACAGAGCATTCATATATAAGTATTCGAAAAAACAGTATCTTTTTAGACTGGAGAACCCAGCCAAAGAACTATAAAACCTATCCACATTTCCAGCAAAGATTTAAAATAGAAGATTTTGAAGAGTTAAATAACCTTAATCTGATCGGTGGTATCACTTATGAAAAAGAGTATCCTGAGGGGAAATACTATCTTCGAACCAATCCAAGTGCAGGCGCACTCTATCCATGTGAAATATATATCCAAATACGAGGAATTAAAGGTCTTATTCCAGGGATTTATCATTATGAACCTCATACTGCTTCTTTATGTCTTTTACAAGAGTGTGAAAGTGATGGGGTTGAACACTACTTTAAAGATAATTCACGTCAAAAAGGTCTGGTATTTTTAATCTCCTCAATTTACTTTCGAAGTTCATGGAAATATAGAGATAGAAGTATCCGATATATTTTACTCGATAGTGGTCATGCCCTAGGAGCAATCTATGCCGCTCTTTGTGTAATGGGAAAAGAATCAAGCTTTGAATTTGATTTTGATAAATTAGCACTCAATGAAAAATGTGGCTTTAGAAATGATGAAATGTTTACTTGCGGTGTTATAACAGCAGAAAAACTTGATAAAGCAACCAAACCTTTAAGACAAGAGCTACCATATGTGAGTGGCTGTGATTTTCTTGAAACAAATGAGTTTATTGAAACTGCCTATAAAGAAACAGCCAACTATGAAAGTGAATCTATTACAAAACTTGGTTTTTTTGATGATATTCCAGAAGAGCAGTTGAAAAATACTATTTTAAATAGACGTTCCATTCGTGCATTTAGAATGCAAACCATCTCTAAAGAGGAGTATGATTTCATCTTAAAAGATCTTTTTAGCTTTGCAAAAGCAAATAATATTGATATCTTTTATACACTCCATAGAGTTGATGATGAGATACAAGGACTTTATAAAAATGGTGAACTAATAAGTGAGGGTGATTTTTCACAAAAATCAAGATACTTAAGTCTAGAACAAAACTTAGGTGGACAAAGTGCCCTTACCTTTTACTTCACTTCTAGCGAAAAAGAAGCCTATCAAAAAGTAAATATCTTAAGTGGCTTTATTGCTCAAATTATCTATTTACGATCTGAACTTAAAGAGATTGGATGTAGTGGTATTGGAGCGTATTATGATAAAGAAGTACAAGAGTTTTTAAAAACAGATAATAATATCTTATACCTTTTAGCAATAGGACGATAATGAAACAAAAAAACCAACCCATCACAGCCAAACAAGCATCTATAAAAGCTCTAAAAAGTTTTATCTCTATCATCCCTATGCTTCTTGGTGTTATTCTTTTGGTTGGACTATTTCAAACCTATATCACTCCTGATATGCTCACAAAACTTTTTGGATATAGTATTGTTACTGATGTGTTAAGTGGAACTCTTTTTGGGGCGATCTCTTCTGGAAATCCAGTGATGAGCTATATCATTGGAGATGAACTTTTAAACAATGGCGTTACCCTTTTTGCAATCACTGCTTTTATCCTTTCATGGGTTACTTTAGGGATTGTCCAACTCCCTGCAGAGGCGAGTGTCTTTGGAATGAAATTCACAGTATATAAAAACCTTTTAACTCTTATTAGTACAATCTTTGTAGCAATCTGTGCGGTTCTTACTCTAAAGGTATTATTTTGAAAAAAGGGATCCAATTCAAAGGAGTTAAGCTCTTAGGCTTTGTATTACTTCTTTATGTGATATTAGCTTTTTTTGATTCTCAAAATATACTATTATCTTTAGAAAAGTCTTTAGAGATCATTGGACAAATTTGGCCAATCTTCCTATTTATCATTCTTCTTACTGCTGTGATCAATTACTTTTTAAAACCAAAACAGATCATCAAACACTTTGGACAAGAGAGTGGAAAAAAAGGGGTGATCTATGCACTTTTAGCTGGAATAATTAGTCATGGTCCAATGTATGCTTGGTATGGACTAATTCAAGAATTAAGAGAAAAAGGGGCAAAAGATGAACTCCTTATTATCTTCTTTTTTGCACGAGCTATAAAGATCCCTATGATCCCTT
>CBETOJ010000156.1:0-4686 GCA_965537725.1 uncultured Campylobacterales bacterium
TATTCAAATCACTCTCAACACTTGTTTCCATCGCTTCAAGCATATTATTAAAAGTGATACGTAGTTTTTCCAAATTCTCATTCTCCACTTTATCTTGAAATCTATGATACATATAACCATTTTTACATGATTGACCATCTCTTCTACTTTGAGTAAAAACCTCTCATCTGCTTTGATTTTATAATCAATAAGTGTTATATTTTCATTAATACTTCTTGACATTTGACCTATCTCATCATTTGAGCTTATTTTGATAAGTTTTGCAGTAGCTATTTCTCCATTTAAAAACTTAAAGAACTCATTTAAACCATTTTGTAAATTTGTTATGGAATTTAAAATATCTTTGGTGATATAAAGAAGATATCCCATAATAACTATAAGTAATACCATAGAGGCTATAAGTAAATTTTGTCTAAAATTTTTTATCTCATTTTCAAATTCTAGTGTTCTTATCTGTAAGCCATTTGCTTTTGTTTTTTTGATTTGACCAAAATATTTTCTACTCTCATTTGCTAAAGGAGTTGCATCTTTTTTGTATTGTTCATAGATAGATGATAATAATTCACTTGTTCGTGTTTGATCTTTTAAAGAGAGCATTTTATTGTAACCATAATTTATAAAATCATTGGTGCTTTTTTGTGATAAGCTTACCAAGTTTAATTCTTTGGTTTCATTTGAAGTATCTTTTATCGATTGTTTTAATATTTCAAATTGATCATTTATTGATTTTTTTTCTTCTATTTTTTTGATATTACTCTCATAAGAGTTACCCAGCATAATATCCCTTGTACATCTACTTATATAGTTAAGATCTGCTTGTATTGTTAATGCTGCTATCTCACCTTTTAGGTCTTTTTGAGAAAAGATTTGAAACTCTTTTTCAAGTGTATCTATTTCCGTTATATTTCTTATCATGGTTAAAATTAATATGATACAAACTACTGTAGCAAACATAAACATCTTTTGTTTTAATGTGAGATTTTTCATTATAGATCATCCTAATACGATTTTTTTAATTATAAGATCGTATTATGGAGATTTTATGAAGATATACCCATTATTTGATTTTATCCCTAGGAACAAACTCCAAAACAGTTGCATTGATACAAAACCTTCTTGTCCCATCATCCCTTGGGAAAACATGCCCTAAGTGAATCCCACTTTTTTTAGCCAATACTTCGATGCGATTCATCCCATAACTATGGTCAGGCTTTTCGATAGTTGCACCATCTACAGCTTTATAAAAGCTAAGCCAACCAGTTCCAGAATTAAATCTATCTAAAGTATCAAAAAGCACCTCTCCTGAAACTTTATCGATAAAAACTCCATCAGGAGTATTTTTAAAGATATCGTACTGTTTACAAAATCTTGCATCAGTATCTTTATTAAATGCTACTCTATACGCTTCTGTATCCTTCCCAAGTTTAAACTCTCCAAGCACTTTATAAAACTCTTTTTCATCTAAATACCCACGATGGGCAAGTATCTCTTTCCCATCTTCTATAAAAAGGATCGTTGGGGTTGCATCAAGTGTTGTTTTTAGAGAAAAGTTTTTAAGATTTTTAGATAACACTGTTCGAAGTGGAATCGTACCACTATATTTTGAGCTTACATCCTCTTCAAACTTTACACAATAGGGGCAAAAATCTTCTGCTTCAACTACAATGATCTCTTTACCTCCAAGTGGGAGCACTTCTTGATCAGCTATAGTTTTTTTCTCTTCTTTTTCAAACTTTACTCCTGTAGCATGAACAGGACAGTACCCATTAGGGTTTTTTAATAGATAATCTTGATGGTAGTTCTCAGCCATCCAAAACTTTTTAAGTGGACTTATTTTAGTAACAATCTTCCCATACCCATGCTCTTTTAAAAGTGTTTGATAGGTAGCTTTTGTATTATTGATAATTTCTAGTTGTTTTGGAGTGGTATAAAAGATCGCACTTCTATAATTGTTTCCTATGTCATTGCCTTGTCTATTATATTGGGTTGGGTCATGTATCTCCCAAAAAGATTTTATGAGCTTTTTAGCGCTTACTTTATCTGTATCAAATTTTACTAAAACTGCTTCAGTGTGATTCTTTATCTTATCATTTGGTTTTAGATATCTATACTGTAATACTTGGTCATAGTTTGGATTCTCATAGTTTCCACCTGTATATCCAGATTGTACATCTACAACGCCAGGGATGTTTTCAAAGTGTTTTTCAACTCCCCAAAAGCATCCAGCAGCAAATACTATCTCAGCTATCATTGGTTACTCCTTGCTTTTGTATAAACATATTATAGAATATTATTGTTGGATAATTGTTATCCTTTTTTTATCTAGTTGAAATATTATAGCTAAGTATAAAATTTCTTTGTTTATCTCTTGAAACTATAGTGAATATTTATGGAGATAGTATGAAGATGATTCTCCATACTATCTCCATAATCTTTGATTAATATTTCAATATAAGGAGACCAAAATGCAAAAGCGTATGATCATATTAGTATTATTTTTAGGGATTTTATTTTTCTTTACCAATGAGGTGTCAAACTTTTTTATCACTTTAGAACAAGAAAAAGAGACCATCTATAGTAAAAATCAAGAGATATATCAAACTATGGTAGGCTCTGAGTATGATGCACTTAGCTCTATTGCTCTTTTACTTTCTCGTGATCAAAAAGTAAAAGAAGCCTATAGGAAAAACAATCCAAATATTATCCAAGAAAATTTTGAAGAGTTTTGGGAGAAAGTAAAAAAAGAATCCCTTTTAAGTGAAATACACTTCTTTGCCAATGATAGTAGTACTTTTATAAATTTTACAAAAACAGAAGATCATGGAACCGCTACAAGATGTGATATAAGCTGGAGCATCTCCAATGTACAAAATAGTTTTCATACCCTTTTTTGTAGTAACTATGCTGGACTTCGAGCTACGTATCCAATACTTTCTGATTCTGATGAGGTTTTAGGGGGATTATCTGTGGGAAAAGAGATAGGCTCTTTTCCTGATAAGATGAAAAGGATCACCTCTTTGGATAGTTTTTTAGTCTATTCAAAAGATGCAGCTAGAGCTTTAACCAATAGCTCCTTTAAAGCTTTTGTAGAAAATAAAAAGATAGTAGGAAAATATATCTTAGCTGAGCATACTATCTCCCTTGATCCAAAACAAATACAAAGGATAGATTTTTCTAAACAGATACAAACAATCACTATAGGTGAGAAAAAATACTTTTTAAATATCTTGCAAATAAAAGATTTTCAAAATAAAAATATCGCCTATCTTTGTACCTTAAATGGTATGGAAAAGCTTTATAGCAGTTTTTATAAAAATATGTTGAAAAACCTTTTTTTAATTATGGCGGTTTCTATTCTTTTATATGTGATATTAAAAGGGAAGATCACTCATATGAAAGAGGAGATCAGTATCATAAAAAATATTGCCGATAATCTAAAAAGAAAAGAGTTTCAAGTGCTAGGACAAGTAGATACCAAAGAGTTGCAAAATTCTTCCGATGAACTAAAGAGTTTATTATACGATATCATTCAGATGGGGAACTCAATCAAATCCTTGACCTGCAATCTAGAAGAAAAGGTACGGGTCTCCGTGGAAAAAGTGACGCAGAGTCATAAGATCATGCTCCATCAATCAAAATTAGCCTCAATGGGTGAGATGGTAGATGCGATCGCCCATCAATGGAAACAGCCTATAAGTATCTTGAAAATGAAAATAGATATGCTTGAATACGATATCGAAGATAATCAAATAGATAAAGAGTATATCAAAGTATACAAACGAACTTCCCAAGAACAACTCAATCACATGGTGAATACTTTAGATGAGTTTCGAGGATTTTTACGACCTGATAAAGAGATAGAGACTTTTGATATCAAAGAGGCGATAGACTCAGTGCTACATCTTTTAAAAGATGATATTGTAAGTCATACAATCCATGTAGAAGTCTCATGCCAAAGTGGACTTTTAATAGATGCTATTAAAAATGAGTTCAAACATGTATTGATAAATCTTATCAATAATGCAAAAGATGCTTTTGTAGAAAATCAAATAAAAAATAGAACTATCACAATAGATGTAAAACAACATGAAGATGAGATCACAATACAAGTACTTGATAATGCAGGTGGAATACCACAAAAAGTGATAGAGAATATCTTTGATGCAAACTTTACTACCAAGGGGAAAAAAGGAACTGGAATAGGGCTTTACCTTTCAAAGCTGATCATTGAAAAGTTTGCTGGAAAGATCAGTGTGGAAAATATCTTAGATGGAGCAAGTTTTAAGTTGCTGTTAAAACCTAGTATGAAATAGGGATATAATAACTTACAACAAACTCTTCATCATCTTCTAAAAAGTGATTTTTTTCATAGATAGCATAAGAGGGATTTGTAGTAGTTTCATAGCCACTATTTAATAACCACTCAAAATAGACCCAGTTCATAAACTGTAAGATATCTCCATACTTTCCACTAAAATCAAATCGTGCATAAACACCCTCTGGCATCTTTAGAGTTGGAAGCGTAGCATTTTCTATCTCCTCTTCTACGAGAATACAAGCATTGTATCGACACTCATCAAGAGGAGTAATAGTGGGATTATCATGATGCAGTCCCACTTGTTTATGCTCTTTGATATCATTACATAGTCAGCCCTGAAAAACCCACTTGTACATCCCACTTTATTC
>CBETOJ010000157.1:0-4658 GCA_965537725.1 uncultured Campylobacterales bacterium
ACAAAGAGGATTTATTATTATACAATTCTTTGAAATAGATTAAAAAGTGGGGATAAAGTCATGAAAATCGATAATGCAAATGTATTCATACAATTGAGGCAGTTCAAAAAAGTAATGGTGTTTTTGTAAAAGAGGATGGATCAGGTCTTGGGATGGTGAGTTCTTTAGATATTGCTGTTTAGTTTGAAGTTTTAGTTTCTATATATTCATAGGTAGAGTTCGCTTTATCTTCTATATAATATCTGATATCTCCATCATAGTCCTCTTCAAGTTCTTGTGCGGTCATTACACCTGTAAGGGCACTACTTACTAGCATAAGTCCACCACATCCTTGGAGAGAAAAACCAAATAATAGAACAATAAAAAAATGACTTACATGTTTTTTCATCTACTTATTCCATCTCCAACTGCATCAAAAACATATCTTCTCCATCAAGTATCTCTATCTCTATACTTTCACATTTAGGACATGAGTATTCGTGTTTTTGTAATTCACTCTCTTTTCCACATGTTTGACACTTGATCAAGACGGGTTGAATATTCATAATAAATTCTGATTCTTCACAGATGGTTTTATCTTTAAAGGTATCAAAGGCAGTTTTTAAAAGATCAGGTTCCACGCCACTTAAAACACCAATCTTAACAACTACCTTTGTAACTTTTGTTGCATCATTTTGTTTTACATTCTCTTCGCAGCTATCCAGTAAAGATTGAACTATAGAGTACTCATGCATACTAACATATCCTTGGAAGTAATTCACCACTTGGCATATCAAGATATCTTTGTGTTCCCCAAGAGGACTTTAAAATCACTCTTTGGGGTTTTGTATCTGTAACTATACCAATTGTAGTAGCATTTTGATCAAACTCTTTTAAAATCTCTATTGCTTTATATTCATCCTCTTTTTTAATAGCAAGGACAAAAGTTCCTTCATTCGCTAAATTTACTGCATCAAATCCAAGAATTTCACAAAGCCCTTTTACTTCATCATTAACTGGGATTTTTTCTTCTTCTACTTCTATACAGATATCTGATTGTTTTGCCCATTCATTTAAAACTGCAGCTACTCCACCTCGTGTAGCATCTCTAAGTGCTGTGATTTTAATATCATTTTTAATAAGTCTTTTGACAATAGGGTATAAAGAGGTACAATCACTTTTTAGATCACTTGTAAGCTCAATCCCCTCACGACTTGCAAAAATAGTAGCTCCATGACACCCAATATCTCTACTTACTAGAATTACATCTTCATGAGTGATAGTATTTGAACTGATCCCTTTATACTCTATCTCTCCAATTCCTGTAGTATTGATAAACACTTTATCAACACTCCCTTTTGGTACTACTTTTGTATCTCCTGAGACTACAACTGCTCCATTTATCTCAAGCTCTTTTTTCATAGACTCTACTATAGTTTGAAGCTGTTCTACATCAAATCCCTCTTCAATGATAATAGCGCACGTTAGATACTTTGGACGTGCCCCCATCATTGCAAGATCATTACATGTTCCACAAATAGCTAGTTTGCCTATATCTGCACCTGCAAAGAATAGGGGGCTAACTGTAAAGCTATCTGTACTAAAAGCTAAGTTTCCATTTTCTATAACTGCTGCATCTTCACTTTTTGATAAGATCTCATTTTCAAAGGCTTTATAAAAGACTTGATTGATCAGTTGATTATTTTCAGTTCCACCATTTCCATGGGCGAGTTTTATTTTTTCCATTTATGTCCACTTGATATACAATATTTATTGAGGTATTTTGCAGCCTCTTCTATATCATCGGTGATAAGATAGAGTTTCTTATCCTCTTTAGAGATATAGTTATGTTCTAGCATTTTATCAAAAAACTTTTCAAGAGGGCTAAAAAACTCTTTTCCAAAAAGAACTATTGGAAAAGCGACCATTTTTTTAGTTTGTACTAAACACAGAGCCTCACTAAGTTCATCTAAAGTTCCATATCCTCCTGGCATCACTACAAAACCAACTGAGTATTTTAAAAAAGTCACTTTTCTTGTAAAAAAGTATCGAAAATATAAAGGGATCTTTACATACTTATTGATCTTTTGTTCATGAGGAAGCTTGATATTTAGACCAACAGATATTTTAGCCCCTTTATTTCCAGCTTCCATAATACCTCCACCACCGCCTGTGATGATCGCATATCCCTCTTTTGATAATTTTTTTGAAAGCTTGTGGGCTTGTTTGTAGTAGATATCAGATTTATCAGTTCTAGCACTTCCAAAAATAGTAATTGCAGGTGGTAAAGAGTGTAGAGTATCATACGCATCAGTAAAATCACTAATGATCTTAAACATTCTCCATATATCTTTTTCTTTGTTTTTATTTTCTAAAAAAGCTTCTTCTAGTTCTGACATCATTTTTCCTTTAATTTTTTTTACCCCACATAAGGTCACCATGGTATTCTTTGGCGTAAGGGTGTTGTTCATAAAACTCTTTTTGTGAAAAGCTGAATTTATACTCTTTCATATACTCTTCTAAAAGTTTATAAGCGCTATTGATCTTTTGAAAAAGTTCACTATCACCATCTGTCATATCAGGATGGTGTTTTTTTGAAAGTTTTAGATACTTTTTTTTGATCTCATCTCTTGTCTCAATCCCAATTAAACCAAGAGTATGTGAAGCTTCTTTAATATCAGTGTAGGTAAAAGAGATTTTATTCACTTATCTTCTCTACTTTTAGAGTATTTTTTTTGATCCCCTTTAGAGCTTCCTACTGGATATTTTGCTTCATTTTTATCCATTTTTTTATGTATGGCATCTTCAAGGTCAATATCAAGTTTCATACAGATCCGAAGAAGATAGATAGCGATATCTGCAACTTCCTCTTTTGTATGATTATGTACATCATTAGGAAGATTGAGTGCATCATTAAAATCAAGCCATTGAAAGATCTCATTAAGCTCTCCTACTTCTCCACTTAAAGCCATTACGAGATTTTTAGGATTATGATGAGAGTTCCAATCCCTATCATCGCTAAACTTTTGGATCCGTGCTTTAATCTTTTCTATATCCATCATAATCCTTTTGTAAAAGTTTTAGATACATAGCAGTTGAAAGCCCACTACTTGAGATCACCATACACATGACCATTATTTGATATTTTACCGCAATAAGTGGTGAAACACCTGAAAGGATCTGTCCCGTCATCATCCCAGGGATCGATACAAGACCTACAGCAAAAAGGGTATTGATATTTGGGATAAGAGCTGCTTTATAAGCGGTATTTCTAGCATGAATATATGAGTTTTCTCTATTATATTCTGTCTCAAACCGTTCAGCTGAGATAGATACACTATTCATAGCATTAGCAAAGATCATTCCAGCTAGTGGAATTAAAAATCTAGGTTCATACCAAAGTTCAAGATCAAGAACTCCAATGATGACAAAACTAAGAGTAATAACTCCACCAGTAAAAATAGATATAAAACTTTTTATATAAAGCAATCTATTTTTTGAAGCCACTGGACGCATAGAGATAATACTTGCAACAATAAGCATGATACTTAATATTCCCATTACTATAAAGAAGTTTTTTGTCTCAAAGATATATGTAAGTACATATCCTATCAAGACAAGTTGTAAAAACATTCGTGAAAGAGCGTATGGGATAGTGGTTTTATCCCCACTCCATTTTTGATAGATATAGTAAACTACTGCTAAAGGAAATAAAATATATAAAAGGTCATAAAAAGTTATGATATGCACTTTACCCCTTTAAAGTATTGATCTTTAAATAAAGATTTTAGCGTATTATTAAGACCATTTGAATTAAACATCATCAGTTCTTTGTAACTTCGTTGTAACTCTTCACTTAGTAGAATAGATTTTCCACCATTTAAGATCATAGCAGTAGTGATCCCTTGGTGAATTAGTGTAAAAAGTTTTATTCGTAACTGATCAAGTTCATCAATATCAGAAGAGTTCATAAAGCTATTTCGAATCTCTACAAGCTCATTTGCTAAATAATTTCTTAGCTCATTATCTATGATATGATTAAGGGCGTTAAATCCTAAACCATATAAACACATATGAACTGTTTTTGAAGCTGATTTATTTTTTGTGTAGTTTCCTTTATCGTTACTTGATACAATATCTTCATCGCTTACAAAAAAATCTTTTAAAGTGATATTTACAGTATTAAGCCCATATCCCACAAATGTTTTATCTGCTGCACCTATACTAAATCCTTTTGTGTCGATAAAAGGAGCCATCGCTTCTTTTTCAAACTCTCCATCATGAAAGCCTATCAAAAGAGTATCAAAGATCTCATATCCACTTGCCCATGTAAGCTCACCATAAAGAAGAAATCCACCATCTACTTTCACACCTCGTACATAGGTTTTTGGAGCTCGTAAGTGATTGATAGCTATTCCACATTTTTTTTGAAAATAGTATTCTTTTTTAGGGTAAGCATTTTTATTCATAATATTATGAGCTGCTAAGATTTGGATCACTAAAAAAGCTAAAGTTCCAGAGTGTTTTGTAAGGGTAGTAAAGAGTTCAAGCTTATATTGATCTTGTGTTATCTTGTCTAAATGGGTGATATTTAAAATATCACTATTATAAACTATTTGAAACATTTGGTCTAAAACTTGTGGGTTTGAATCTGCTGCATTTGGATCGAAACGATTTAA
>CBETOJ010000158.1:0-4656 GCA_965537725.1 uncultured Campylobacterales bacterium
CTAAGATAGTCTCTTTAAATCTATTTTTACTAAAACAAAAACCTTTCTCACCACCATTTTGATCTATATATCCGTCTGTCGTAATATAAAATCGCATATTCTCTTCTACATTTATGATATGCTCTTTAAATTCAAAAGTAGCATCTGATCTTTTATATCCTATAGAATGACGATTTCCTTTTATGACTTGAAGCTCATCATCAGAGTCTATATAAAATAATGCAGTTTCTGCCCCAGCAAACTTTATCATTTTATCTTTTCTATTATAATAAAGTACCCCTCCATCAAAACCTGCATTTGAAATTGAATTTTTATTTTCTTGTTTGAGTAGTTTTTTCATGGTCTTATTAAAGTAACTTAATGCCCAAGCAGGACTCACCTCTTTATTGTGATCAAGACTTATAATAGCAGCAATTTGCCTCTCGATAGCTTTTACTAACATCGTAACAAAGGCTCCAGGAACACCATGACCTGTACAATCGATTACCATAATCATACATTCATCATCATTTCTTAGCTCTTCGAAAAGATAAATATCTCCCCCAACAATATCTTTAGGTTCCCAAATTACAAAAGAGTCTTTAAAGTATTTAGGAAATAGATGATCTTCAGGAATAATAGCACGTTGAATCAATGCTGCGTACTCAATGGAAGATTGAGTATGTTTATATATCTCTTCCATCTTTTTTTGTATTTTTTCAATTTCAGTTATATCTGTAAATACAGCAGTTTTAAGCACTTCTCCTCTAAATACAAAACTATCAGCAGTTATTGTAAAGATATGAGTTTTATTATCCCGTATAATTATTGCTTTATGGATCTCATTTGGTCTATCATGTACATAATCAATCCATTTTTCATTATCCATTATTTTTTGAAGATACTCTTTTGATGCCTTAATATCAAATGTATCACAGATACAATTTCCAAATTTTCCCATAAATTCATCTTCATTGTTTACATCAAAAAAGTCAAAAAATGCTTTATTGGCACTTTTTAATTTTAATCCATCTGTTGATATAACCATATTGGTTTGAGAGTTCATGATAGCATTTGTATATTTTCTTTGCTCTTCTATCTCTTCTTGAGCTCTTTTTGCATCATCTATATCTATATTTACACCATTAAATTTTATAGGTTTTCCATCTTCATCAAACTGGGATATTCTACCAACAGCTCTTAACCACATCCAAGAACCATCGGCTCTTTTCATTCTATATTCTACATTATACAGATTTGTTTCACCATTTATATGTGCTGTTATGATTTCACCTGTTCTTTTAGAATCATCAGGATGAAGCAGCTGTTCCCAAAAGGCAAGACCATCTTTAAATGGTTTGAACATCTCATTTTCATATCCTTTAAGTAGAACCTCTTTTGCATCATACCCAAGCATCTCAACAAATATATCATTGACAAAAAGGTCACCAATTTGCGGGTTAAAGTTCCAGAAACCTAGATTTGCATGTTGTGAAACATAGGTCATCTGTTCTGTATTTTGGGCTATTTTGTTTTCAAGTTCTTTTTGTTCGGTTATGTCAAATATAACACCATCAAGCCAACCAATTGTCCCATCTTCTGAATATATAGCTTTACCTTTAGCACTTACCCATTTTATATTGCCATTTTTAGTAATAATTCTATACTCTACATAATATGACTCTTTATTGTTAATTCTTTTTATAATTTCTTTTGCAGTGGGTTCTTTATCATCAGGATGCATAATATCTGCAAAGGTTCTAACCTTATTATTTATATAATCAGTAACTGGGTATCCACTAAGAGTTACAATCTCATCACTTATAAAAAGCATTGTCCAGTTTTCATCTAATAAACATCGATATATTACACCTGGGACATTACTAACCATAGATGAAAATTGTTTTTGAGATTCTTTTAAATCCAAAGTTCTCTCTTCAACTTTATCTTCAAGTGATACACTTAAATCTTCAACCTCTTTTTGTGCAGTTATATCATGTCGTATTGCACTATATCCAGTGATATTTTGTTTATCATCGAACTCAGGGGTAATAACGGCATAAACCCAATAAAAACTACCATCTTTTCTTTTATTTTTAAGTTCACCTGTCCAGATTTTACCATTTTGGATTGTTGTCCATAACTCTTTAAAGGTCTCTTTTGGTGTATCTGGGTGTCTTAATATATTATGAGGTTGCCCTAGAAGTTCTTTTTTTGAATAACCACTTACATCACATAAAGCATCACTAGCATAGGTTATATTACCCTTAATATCACTATTACTTGCAATAACATTTTTATCAAATGCTTGAAGCAATGATGTAAGTTCTTTCGTTTTATTATCAACAGCTTTTTTTAGTTTTCTATTCCAGTAAACTATTATAAATAATAATAATACACTGCCACCAGCAATTTTATATATCAAACTCCAGTCAGTTTTATCATCAACTAAAACTTCAGTCCATTTAAAATATATATCAGAAAGTTCTTTTTCACTTATAGACTCAATCGCTTTATCTATTATCGAAAGAGCTTCAGGAGCTATCTCTTTTTGAAGAGCAACTTTTAGCTCTAAGTTAAACTCTGTTTTCGTAGCAATTTTTAGATCATCATAACCTTTTCTATTTATATAATATTTTGCAGTTGTTGCATTAACAATAAATATATCAAGTTTGCCATCTCTTACTTTTTCAAAACCTTCACCAATTGACTTCACTCTTAAGAGTGGCAAGCTTGGAACTTTATCTGCCAAAATACCATCTATTGTATATCCCTCTACAACAGCAACTTTTTTATTTTTGATTACTTTGAATGTTTCTAGATAGTCATTTTTATCATTGGCTCTTGATACAAATACATAAGGGGTTTTAAAAATAGTGTTTTTTGTAAAATTAAGATATTTTTTTCTTTGAGGATTTTCACCTAATCCACTATACATATCTGCTTTGTCAGTTTTCATCATATCAACAGCATCAGACCATTTGTTTGTAGATATTTGCTTTAAATTTAGTCCACTTTTTTGCTTAATCAAAGATAAAATATCATGTATGATTCCTGTATGTTCACCTAACTCATTTTTCCATTCAAATGGTGCCCAATCTACATCATATACATATTGAAGAGATTTGTGTTTCTCTAACCAAGCTTGTTCCTTTTGGCTTAAAGAGTTCTTCTTTTCACCATTAATACTATCTCCAATCCATTTTTTATCAATCTCTTGTTTTGTCCCTATTGGAATTGCATCAATCGCTTTATTGAGTATATCTACAAAAGTTTTCCAATCTTTTCTAACTCCAAGACCCAACTGCATCACTTCACCAGTTTGACCAACCATGTGTAGATTGTGAAGTCCAAGATCATTTATGATATATCTAGCTAGCGTTAAAGAACAAATAATAGCATCATATTTTCCAGATGAAACACCTTTTAATCCTATATTTGCATTGTCAACTTCTATATAGTTTAACTTAGGATATTTTTTAAATATTTTTTCTAAATAACCATACCCTTTGATAACTGCAATTTTTTTATTTTTTAGTTTCCCTAAAGTGATCCCTTGTTTTATATCCTCTTTTGCAATTATTGAAATAGGGCTTTTTATATATGGTTTTGAACTTATATGAATATCTTTTAAAGAGTTATCAACAGTATAGTTTGATAAAACATCCACCTCTTTATTAATAGCTTTTTCTAACGACTTACTCCAAGATTTTGTAGGAATTTTCTCAAAATTGATATCTAAAGCTTTTTCAATTATTTTTAAATACTCTGAAACCATCCCAATATAGTTTCCATTTTCATCAAAAGCTTCATATGGTAAATAGTTTGGATCCGCAGTGAATTTTATATTTTTATGTTCATTTAACCATTTTTTCTCTTCATTGCTTAGACTTATTTTTAGTGTTTTATCATCCTTTGAAACACCAAGCCAACGAGAGTTTAGATGTTGTTGCTCTTCAGGGCTAATACTAGCAAGCCCTTTTTGTAAGATTGACAATAATTCAGGTATGTTTTTTCTTGTAGATAACCTTAAAGGGATCGGTTGCATTACTGGGGAACTTGTGTCTGTTATAAACTTTAATTCTGGTATAAAATTTTTCTGGGAAATATATTTCAACACAGGAACAAACCCAATCGTTGCATCGGCTTTTTTATATGCTACAGATTGTAGTGTTTGTACACCATCATTCACTACTAAAAGATCTGTGTTGGGATAATTTTTATTAAAATAGTCATGATAGAAAAAGCCTTTTTCCAAAGCAACTTTTTTATCTAATATGTCGTTAAATGTTTTTATGTTTTTATTATCCTTATGAACAGCAATCCCCATAGTAGCTTGTAAAAATGGGTCTGTAAAAAGCATATATTTCTCACGCTCATCATTTTTTACAATATTTAACATCACATCTAGCTCATCTTTTTTCATCATCTCTAAAAACTGATTCCATGTAGGACCTGTAATAAACTCTATATTTAGACCTGTATTTTTAGCAATAAGCCTCATTAGTTCAATACTATAACCTTTAGGTTCTCCAAATTCATAAAAATTAAAAGGTGGCCAGTTTTTTTCATTGTGTACTTTTATAACAGGGTGTTTTTCTAAAAACTTCTTTTCTTTTGGAGTTAATTTGACAAGTTCTATTTTTTTATAGTTTTTATTTTGAATTTTACTTAATT
>CBETOJ010000159.1:0-4629 GCA_965537725.1 uncultured Campylobacterales bacterium
AGCCTGAGTTGTTACGAAAAAACATTTAAAAAAGCTAGAGATAAAATATTGTAACTACTCACCCTATATAAATCCCTTAGCTTAGGTGTTTTAAAAAATCAACTTTTACTAAAACAAGTAAAAATAGTAATATTATATTACTATTTGCTTTCATAACTACAAGTTATAATCCCTGTATGAAGGGAACTTAATGGGGGGTGAGTAGTTACAAAATACTATTCAAAAAGAGTTTTTATAAATAAAGAGGAAATTTGGTGAAGATAAGAATATATTACGAAGATACAGACGCAGGCGGAATAGTATACCACTCCAATTATCTCAATTTTTGTGAGCGAGCAAGAAGTGAGTTTTTTTTTCAAAAAGGGATGTTGCCAGTTATTGAAGGCCGACATTTTGTGGTGAGAAAATTAAGTTGTGACTTTTTGCAAAGTGCAAAGTTTGGAGATGAGATAGAAGTGACTACAAAACTGATTCAAATGAAAAAAGCATCTTTTACAATTTATCATGAGATATTAAAAGATGACAAGGTTTTATTTAGCTCAGAAGTGCTTTTAGTTTTGGTAAAAGAAGCAAAACCACAAAAGTTAACTGAATCTATCCAAAATAGTTTACGATCTTTATTTTCCTAAACAAATTTTTTAGCAACTTTTTGCTAAAATCAAGACAATTTAGAATTTTTACAAAGTGGGAAAATAATGGTTGTCAATATAACTTTACCAGATACATCATACGATATTACGATAGAACAATTACCAAAAATAACAATAGATAAAAAAGTTGTTGTTGTCACAAATCCCACGATCGCGGATCTTCATTTAGAGTATCTTTTAGAAAAAATCGAAGCAAAAAGTTTAAGTGTAATAAAGATTCCTGATGGGGAACAATATAAGACTTTAAAAACTATTGAAGATATTTTAGAGCATTGTTTTGAGAATAAGTTAAACAGAAGCTCTGTACTTATCGCTTTTGGTGGTGGTGTAATTGGTGATATGGCAGGGTTTGCTGCTAGTATTTACCAAAGAGGGATAGAGTTTATTCAGGTTCCTACTACACTTCTTTCACAAGTAGATGCAAGTGTTGGTGGGAAAACAGGGATCAATAATAAATACGGGAAAAACCTTGTAGGAGCTTTTCATCAGCCACGTCATGTATATATTGATCCACATTTTTTAACAACTCTTCCAAAAAGAGAGTTTGGGGCAGGAGTTGCTGAGATCATTAAGATGGCAGTTTGTTTTGATCAAGAATTTTTTGAGTGGATCGAACAAAATGATCTTAATAGTGATGAATCTATTAAAACAGCTATTGCTAAATCAGTTCAGACAAAAGCTTGGGTAGTATCTCAAGATGAGAAAGAAAAAGGTTTAAGAGCTGCACTCAATTATGGACATACTTTTGGGCATGTGATAGAGAATGAAACAAACTATAATACGTATCTTCATGGAGAAGCAGTAGGTATTGGGATCTGTATGGCAAATGCACTATCCGTCAGACTTGGGTTGATGAGTGAAGATCAAGCAAAAAGAATAAAAAGGCAACTTCAAAAATATAATATCCCTACAGCATATACTATAAAAGATGTTGAGGATTTTTATGATCACTTTTTCTTAGATAAAAAATCGCTTGATAATAAAATAAAATTTATTTTAGCAGTTGGACTAGGGGATTGTAAGATCACAGATGAAGTATCTAAAGATGATGTTATAACTATTTTAAAAGGGTTTGAATGATTCGTTTACTTGTTTCTGTTTTTCTTATTTTCATAATATCTTTAAATGCACAAGAGAATACAACTGAACAAGATGCAAAACTTGTTTCAGAAGAAGCTTCAAAACTTACAAACCTAAAACTTGAAGTTGCACAAATAGATGAAGAATTGTCAAAAAATATTTGGATCACAAGATATAATAATTATCTCACGTATAGAAAAATAGAAAAAGAGCTTACTCAGATCAAAAAAGATGCAAAAAAGTATGAAAGATGGAAAGAAGAGAAATATAAAGAGCTTTCTTACCAACTCTATAATAAGATCAAGATCAAAGAAAATGAGCTAGAGCTTATTAGTGAATATAAAGATTCACCTATTGGAAAGCAAATTGCACCTACTCCTATAGGAACTGTTCCTTCTGTAACAAACCCAATTGCTATTATTGAAGCGATGTCATATATACAACAGCTAGATGAAAATGTAGACAATTATAAACAAGTAAAAAATGAATTGCAAACTGTACTTACAAAATTAGAAAATAAAAGAACATTATTAAAACAGATATATGATATTGATAAAGATAAAAACATCCTTGAAGAGCGTGAAAAGATCAATAAAGAGGTAAAAGACTTTACTATGGTTTTAGATATTGTTGCAACAACGGATGAAGTATACACAAAAAAAGTGCAACAGATCACTCAAGAGATCCATAATTCTATTACCGAAGAGGGCTGGAGAACATCACGATTAGCACTTATTATTCTGATTCTTTTTGCTATAGCAATGGGAGTCAAAAAAGCTTTTAAAGAGTATATAGATGATGATGATAAAAACTATTCTACGAATAAGTTTATCAATTTTGTTTTTATTGTTTTAGTTGTTTTTATTCTATTGTTTTCATATATTGACAATGTTTCATATCTTGTAACTATCTTAGGGTTTGCATCAGCTGGTATTGCTATTGCTTTAAAAGATTGGTTTATGTCTATTTTTGGATGGATGGCGATTATGACAAGTGGAGTGATCTCTGTAGGTGATAGGATAAAAGTGACAAGAGATACCATAGAAGTGGTTGGAGATGTGCTTGATATCTCTTTATTTAAAATAGCGATTCGTGAAGATATTACTCTTACAACCTATAAGACCAATAGAAGAGCTGGAAGGGTATTTTTTATTCCAAATAATTATATTTTTACAGATATGATCTCAAACTATACCTATGATCAGCTTCGAACAGTTTGGGATGGTATTGATATCTATATCACTTTTGATTCAAATCATCAAAGAGCGATTGAGCTTGCAAAGTCTATTTTACAAACCCATGCAAAAGGGTATACAGATCTTACAAAAAAACGTCTTCAAAAGATGAGAAAAAAATATATTCTAAGAAGTGCTAATCCTGAGCCTAGAGTATTTTCTTTTATAGAACCATATGGAATAGTAGTATCATCTTGGTATTATACAAATTCTCATGCAACATTGGCTTTAAGAAGTACTATAAGTATGGAGATCCTTGAAGCTTTTAAAGCTGCTGATGATATCACGATAGCTTACCCTACTCAAACACTTCGAGTGGCAAGTCACAACATTGAACCAGAGATGTTATTACCAGGAACTGCAGCTTCAGGGCTTTTTGATGGACCTGCAAACGGTTAAAATGAAAAAAGTTTTTTTTAAAACCTTTGGGTGTCGAACCAATATTTTCGATACCCAAATCATGATGAATAATCTTCAAGATTTTGAAATTGTAGATAATGAATCTAAATCAGATATTGTAGTGATCAATTCATGCACCGTAACCAATTCAGCAGATTCTACTGCAAGAAACTATATTAATAGTTTAAAAAAACTTGCCCATCCTCCTAGAGTTATATTTACAGGGTGTGGAGTATGGACAAAAGGGGAAAACCTCTTTGAAACAAAAAAGATCGATGCACTTTTTGGACATAGTGAAAAAGAGAAGATCAATACACTATTAAAAGATGAAAGTAGATTTTTCCAAGCGGGTGATCTAGATCATATTGATGACACGATTATTGAAAAGATGATAGGCAAAAGCAGGGCTTTTGTAAAGATCCAAGAGGGGTGTGATTTTAGATGTAGTTATTGTATTATCCCATATGTAAGGGGAAACTCAAGAAGTTATGATGAGCATAAGATTTTACAGCAGATCACTACATTAGCGATTAATGGTTTTGGTGAATTTATCTTAACTGGAATCAATGTAGGCTCATATGGGAAAGAGCAAGGAAGTAAAAATAAAAAAGACAAACTAGCTCAGCTTCTAAAAAAGATTTCTCTTATAAGAGGAGTTCGAAGGGTGAGATTAGGAAGTATAGAACCTATTCAGATAACTGATGAGTTTAAAGAGCTTTTAGATGAGCCTTGGATGGGAAAACACCTGCATATAGCATTGCAACATACCAATAAAGAGATGCTAAAACTCATGAATAGAAGAAATCAAGTTGATAAAGATTTGGAGTTATTTAACTTTTTAGCGAATAAAGGATATGCATTAGGAACTGATTTTATTGTTGGGCATCCTGGAGAGAGCGAAGATATCTGGAAAGATGCTATACAAAATATAGAAAAATTCCCATTAACACATTGTCATACTTTTACATATTCAAAAAGAGATGGAACTCCAAGTAGCACCATGAAGCCAGAGGTAAATGGTGGTATTGCTAAGCAACGATTAAAAGAGTTAGAAGCTATTATAAAAGAAAAAAACTACCAATTTAGAAAAAAGCAAAAGAGATTAGATATACTTATTGAGAGTGTAAAAGAGAATAGATATACTGGATATGACCAGTTTTTTAATCTCAATGAGATAATGAGTAATGAAGATTTAGTAGGAGATTGGATAGAGACATCTTCTTATGAAGTACAAAAGGATCATAATGTTTCAAAATTTTAATAAA
>CBETOJ010000160.1:0-4627 GCA_965537725.1 uncultured Campylobacterales bacterium
TTTTAGCGATCTTTTTAAATAATTATAGTTTTTTAATGAATAGTATTATTGTATTAAAATTTGCAGATATAAGCTTTAGACTGCATCTTTGTAAAAAAATAGATGAGGATGAGAGTATTGCAGAGATACTCCCTTATAATATTGAATATAATATGATCTTACGTTATATCAATGTAGTGATATATCCTATTACTTTTTATTTTTCAATGCTCTAGAAAAACTTATATTTTCCCTCTTGAACATCATTTTTAATAGTATCTAGTTTCTTTTGTAAAATATCGACTATCATCTCAGCAGCTTTTTGATCATCAGCTTCAGGTACATCCCAGTCTGTGATCTTCATATTTTCTTTAAATAAGAGTTCAAGTTGTTCTTCTATAGCAACTTTCCTTTCATTGATCTCTTTTGTTGTAGCATCCATGATTTTCCGCTCCTTATTATGGTACTTGAATCTGTTCTAATATTTTTTGGATAATATCCTCACTTGTAATATCACTTGCTAAGGCTTCATAACTAAGTACTAGTCTATGTCGTAATACATCTTTGATACAAAGGGCGATATCGATTGGACTAACATAGTCATTGCCTCTTATATAAGCTTGTGCTTTTACTGCTTTAAACATATCAATTGTAGCTCTTGGACTTGCTCCAAAGCTAATATACTCTTTAAACTCTTCTAGTCCATATTGTTCAGGATACCGTGAAGCAAAGATAAGCTCTACGATATACTCTTCAAGTTCTTTATCAATATGAACATTTTCAACCTCTTGTTTGATGGTTGCAATATCCTCTTTATTTAAAATAGCATTGATCGTTGTAATTGCTGAAGAGGCTGACATCTTTGCTATTTGGTACTCTTCTTCTTTTGTATTGTATCCTACTACTATTTTAAACATAAACCTATCAAGTTGTGCTTCGGGAAGATTATACGCTCCCTCTTGCTCCACTGGATTTTGGGTAGCTAGCACTAAAAAAGGATCATCTATTTTATATGATTCTTCCCCTATAGTAACTTGACGTTCAGCCATCACTTCTAAAAGTGCTGATTGTACTTTTGCTGGAGCACGATTGATCTCATCAGCTAAAAGAAGATTAGTAAAGATTGGACCATGTTTTATTTTAAAGTCTCCACTTTTCATATCATATATCTGAGCTCCTATAATATCTGATGGGAGTAGATCAGGAGTGAATTGAACCCTTTTAAAGTTTAGGTTGAGCGATTTTGCTAAAGTATTAATTGTAGTTGTTTTAGCAAGTCCAGGAACTCCCTCTAAAAGGATATGTCCATTGGTAAAAAGTCCTATTAAAAGAGCATCTATCATATGCTCTTGTCCGATTATCTTTTTTGATATCTCTTGTTTGATTTGTGCAATTTTTGTTTTCATAAGGGTATTATATAAAAAGTTTTTTTATCTGAAATTAAAATTTATAACCACACCCCATTTCTTAGATAATAGCTAAGCGGATAAGCTGTGACAATAAGAAGATAAAGAGTGTTAAAAAGTAATGATCTTTTTAAAAAGATCGTGTTTGTTTTAAAAGCACTTACTATTCCAAAGAAAGTCCCTAAAAAAAGTAAACTATACAAAAGGTATCCCACATAATAATAGTCTTTTTGTAAAAAACAAAATGGACAGTGGTGGGTAGGAAGTTCATAGATATAGGTTCCAAAAAATAAAATAAGACTAATAATAGAGATGATCAAAAATGCAACATTTGAAATGGCAAAAAGATGTTTTCTTTTAAAAAGATAAAGAGGGATTATTAAAAGATATGTTCCATAAAAAGTGCTAAGGAGAATGGGGGTCTTTATTTGAAAAAAGCTTGAGATATAACTACCTTTATTGGAAGAAAACAGAGTCCCACAGCAACTTACTATTTTATTAGGGTCGATTGAATAAAACATCATAGTTTCTAAAATTATCTCACTACATAAAAGGATAAAAGCGATGATAAATAAAGTAAACTTTATCTTTGTATATCTAGGCACTTTTAGATTCATATCATATGAGTGCAGTAAAAGCCAAAATCCAAAAAGATAAAGGTTAATGACCTTTAAAATAAAAAGATAGTTTCCATAAGGAGTAGCATCAACGATTCCTGCTGCGCACATAGCACCAGTAACACTTAAGGAGAGTTTATCAAGAGTAAAAACAAAAAATAAAAATAGTGGTATTTTTATAATAAGGATATATTTAATAATAGTTGCAATAAGATAACTTTGTTTTTCAAGTTTATATTGTTTTTGAGTATTTGCATTAAAATCCCAGCTTTTTACAATATTAAGACTAATAAAAAAAGCGATTGTTCCAAAGATAAGGAAAAAAAGGTTTAAAAAAAGGATAGAGAGAACTTCTGGGATGAGGATCATTTGATAAGTTTTCCATGTTCCATTTGAATAGTTTTGTCTACAAATTCTAGATTAAAAAAGATTGGATCGTGAGTTGCTATTATTATCGTTTTATTTTGAGATTTTAGTTCTTTTAAAATTTCTATGAAACTACTAGAAAGCTTCTGATCAAGATTTGCTGTAGGCTCATCTGCAATGATAATTCTTGGATCATTGATATGTGCTCTTGCAATAGCAACACGCTGTTGCTCTCCACCTGAGAGGTTTTGGATCTCTTCATCCTTTTTATGCTCTATAGAAAACCGTTTCATTACACTTTGGAGTTTCTCTTCCACTTCTTTAGTATCTAAATTTTGTGGAATAAGTGGAGCGATAATATTCTCTTTTACACTTAAATTAGGGATAAGGTTATATTTTTGGAAGATAAAACCAATATTGTTTTGTCTATATTTTGATGCAAAACGATCACTAAGTTTTGAAATAGGCTCATTATTAACGATCACCTCGCCACTTGTTGGTTTATGAAGTGCAGCAATAAGTGAAAGGAGGGTACTTTTCCCACTCCCACTTGCTCCTTGGAGTAATATAAGTTCCCCTTCGTTAAAAGAGATATTAATATTTTCAAGTGCAGTAGTCTCTTTATAGACTTTTGAGATATTTTTAAGTTCAATCATCGTATCACCTCCCATGCATCAAGGGTTGCTATTTTCCAAGAGGGGATAATAGTAGAGAGTATATAAACTGGAACACTTAAAAAGAAAACTAAAAAGAGTGTTTGAAAATCGATAATAAAGGGAAGTACAAATTCAGGCTTTAACTGTGAATAACCCATAAAAATATCCTTTAAAAGTGGAGCTTGTAAGATATAGACAAAAAATAAAGCCAAAGTAATTCCTAAAAGATAGGCTAAAAATGAGATGATAAAAGATTCATAGAATTTCTCTTTTAAAATATCATCGATACTCCATCCAAGAGACTTGAGTATCCCGATCTCTTTTTTTTCATTGGAACTCACTCCTGTAGCTTTATCAAATACGATCATAAAAAAAGTAAATATCGCTATACAAAAAAGAGCTAAAAATACTCCACTTTTATAATCAAAGATATTTTGATAGCTTACTTTAAGATCATTTTGTGTGATCACCCTAGTATCTGGAAATAGTGTCAAGATTTTATCTCGAATGGTATCTATCTCTTCAGGGTTAGCAATAGTGACTACTATATCTGTTGCTTTGTCTTCTTCAAGTCCTAAGATCTCATAAGCATCACTTTTTGACATCACAATAATATCATTGGCTTCTAAAGAGATATCGCTATCAAATACTCCTACAATATCAAGCTTTTTAAACTCCCCATCACTTTTTATAAAGTTAAAATAGTTTTTATAATAATACTTTGACATAAGCTTTTTTACCCCATCTCCTACTAGCATTCCATCATCAAGTGAGTGATCATTGAGAAGTTTTTTATAAAGCCCTTTATATTGGGTTTCATAACTATCAAGTCCTACAAGAGTAAAATTGACTCCAGCATTGGCAAAGTAGTAATATCCCCAGATTCTAGCATTTGCATTTTTTACCCCTGTGATAGTAAGAATCTCATCAAGTCTTTCACTCTCTATATTAGAGACACGTCCACCATCTAATTGTTGTACGATTATCTGCGGAAGTGAATCTACGCTCAGGTTAAGTTCACTCTTAATAGAGTTCGTGATAAAAAAAATAGCACTTAAAAAAAAGATTAGTAGTGTAAAAATAAAGAGGATAAAACTATTTTTTAATCTATTTCGTAAAATTGCTTTTAAAGCATATTCTAAAAGATAAAAATTGATTTTTTTATTCATTTGTTTCCTTGAGTAACTGAGTAACTAAAAGTTGAAGGGAAATACTCTCTTAAAGTACCATCTTCATTTAAAATGGTGGATATATGACTAAGGGATCTATGACGTATATAGCTTGCATCAGTTGAGAGTGAAAGATCAGGAAGACCTGTCGTTTGTACAAAGTATTGTTTCTTTTTTATCTCTTCTTGTGATACGGAGTTATTTAAATAGATATAGAGCGATTGTACTAAGAGTACAAGAAGAACAAATGTTATGGTAAGGAAAAAATAGACACTCTTTGTAAACATAAGTGTAATCTTACCATATATGGAGTTAATCTTGAAGTTTATAGATCTTCTTACGATCTTTAGATGATGGGATATTAACCTACATTCCCGACAACTCATAACGAGACAGGTATTTCAACACCCATTTAGGCTTAATGAAAAATATGG
>CBETOJ010000161.1:0-4571 GCA_965537725.1 uncultured Campylobacterales bacterium
ACATGATGTAGTACAAAGAGGAACTGGACGAAGAGCCAAAGTAAAAGGGATCGATATAGCAGGGAAAACAGGAACTACCAATAACAATGTGGATGCTTGGTTCTGTGGATACTCCCCAAGTATTCAAGGGGTCGTTTGGTTTGGAAATGATGATAATAAGCCGATGCATAGACTCGAAACTGGTGGACGTGCTGCTGGTCCAGCATTTCAATACTTCTTTAGCAAATGGGTAGAGATTCATCCAGAGATCCCACGTGAATTTGTAAGACCTAAAAATGTATTTGAACAGATGTATGATGGGAAAATGGAGATCTTTACAAAGACTTCAAAAGTACCTGATGAAAGTAGTGATATAGAGATACAAAATGAGTATCTAGAAAATAAAGGGGTGATCTTTTAGATCACTTATCTTCTAAAGTATAACTTACTCCTTCTTTTTCTAAAAACTCTATAAAAAGATCAAAATATTTTTTTGCTTTATTCTCTTCATACGAAGCTACAGAGATGATCACTGCACGTTTATCTGCATTGATTTGAGGTAACGAAGAAAAGTCTATATAACTTGGAATCTTTTTCATAGTATCTATTAAAAGATTCTCCCCACAATTTGCTTTAAGAGAATATCTATATTTTTGTTTATTTTTAGGATAAAACTTATCAAGGGCTACTCTCACCATATGATGAGCCATAGAAGGGAACCCTGGTACAAAAAAGTATCTATTCTCTAAATAAAACCCTGGCACATTTGTCACTACATTTTTCAATAACCCTGCATTTATAGGAAGCTTTGCCATATTTATTCTATGGGGATAAGTTTCATCTCCAAACTGCTCAACAATACACTGTTTTGCAACTTCGTGTATTTCCATCTTTGCATCAGTAAATACATTGGCAGCAGCTACCCTTGTATAATCATCAGGTGTTGCCCCAATCCCACCAAAAGAGAATAGCACTCCATCAGGGTCATTTTTAACAAGCCTAAAAACATCTTCTATAAAAGAGGGCTCATCTTTTATCACAAAAGAAGCTTTTTGTTCCCATCCGCGTTTTAAAAGCTCCTCATTTAAAAATGCAAAATGGGCATCTTTTCGACGCCCATTTAAAAGTTCTGTCCCTATAATAACTGAGTAAAAATTCATCTTTACTTTTTATATCTTACTTTGGATAAACTGATCCATATCTTCTACGATCTCTTCAATAGATCGTTCACCATTTATTTTATGTAAGATCCCTTTTTCAGTATAAAAATCTTGAATCCCAGATAAAGACTCTGTATAAACTTTCATTCTATTATTAAACACCTCATTGTTATCATCAGCTCCACGTGCACGACCTAGTACTCTATCTCTTGCAACCTCTTCACTTACTTCCACTTCTATTACATTAATAAGCTTTACTTCACTCTCTGTTTGTAAATACTCATCCAAAGCATCTCTTTGCTCAAACGATCTTGGATATCCATCGATCACAACTACATCTGTTGGAGCATTTTTTATAGCATTTACTATGGTTTTAATAGCTACTTCTATTGGCACTAAGTTCCCTGCACTCATAAACTTATCTAAAGTCTTTCCAAGCTCACTTCCAGTTGCAACTTCTGCTCGAAACATATCCCCAGTTGAATAGTGTGTAATATTTTCATGTTTCTCAGCGATTAGTTCCGCATCTGTTGTCTTTCCACTCCCTGGTGCACCAATAATTAAAAATAGCATTTTGTCTGCAGGCAGAATTCCACCTTGTTTCATCATAGCATTTTCCTTAGTTTTATTTCAAAGGATTATAACTAAAAGAGATTTAAGAGCAAATAACCTATTTTTTATTGTTATACACCATTTTATTATCTAGTATTAACTCCTTTTTTTATACAATTACAAAAAATAAACTGAAGGAAAAAGATATGAATTTAATGCTATTTGGAGCTCCTGGTGCTGGAAAAGGAACTCAAGCAAAATTTTTAATAGAAAAGTATGGTATTCCTCAAATCTCAACAGGAGATATCCTAAGAGCTGCGATCGCTGATCAAACAGCTATGGGTATGGAAGCAAAAAAATTTATGGATGCTGGGCAATTAGTTCCAGATTCTACAATTATTGGTATTATCAAAGATAGATTGGCTGAAGATGATTGTAAAAAGGGATTTATCTTAGATGGTTTTCCAAGAACTTTAGGACAAGCAGAAGCTTTAGATGAACTTATGAAAGATATGAGTATCTCTTTAGATAAAGTGATCTCTTTAAATGTTCCAGATGAGCTTATCGTAGGAAGAATCACAGGAAGAAGAGTATGTTCTAAATGTGGAGCATCTTTTCACGTAGAGTTTAATCCTTCAAAAGAAGAGAATGTATGTGATTATTGTGGTGGAGAGCTTATCATTAGAAAAGATGACAATGCTGAAACAGTAAAAAGCAGACTTGGAGCATACCACGAACAAACTGCACCATTAATTGACTTTTATACAAAAATGGGTGTAATGGTAGAGCTTGATGGAACAAAAGATGTATCAGAAGTAACTGCTGATATGATCGCTGCACTTCAATAGGAATTATAAAACTTTATTTCAAAGGGAAACATCATTTGATGTTTCCCTTTTTTTTATAGCTATTAAAAGCTCTATTTATGATTTATTTTATATAGATTTGCTACTATTCTTGCTATGAAAAAATTTATATCTTACAACCAATCAATGGAGATTTTGGACCAACTGAAATTCTCTTTTAATAAAACAGAAAAACTTTTTATCAGTGATGCTTTAGGACGAGTATTAGCCACTGATATTATCGCTGGGAACAACTCACCAGAATATGAAACCTCTTCTATGGATGGGTATGCCTTTAAATATGATGATATAGAAAAAGGAATACTTCAAATCATTGATAAAAGCCCAGCTGGAACTGTGGTCGAAACAGAAGTAATAAATGGAACATGTATCAAAACCTTTACAGGATCATTGATGCCAAAAGGAAGCGATACCCTTATCCCAATTGAGAATGTAACAATTGAAAATGACACGATCATCATCAATGAAAAGGTACCACAAGGCTTTGCCGTAAGAGCCATTGGGGAAAACTTTAAATTAGATGAAGTTTTAATAGAAGCAGGAACTGTTATAGACTTTGCTCAAATTGGTGTAATGGCTAGTCTTAATATTGTTCAAGTTGAAGTATATCAAAAACCAACTATTGCCATTGCTAGTACAGGAAGTGAAATACTCGATGTTGGAGAAGAGCAAACAAACGCTTCACAAATAAGAAGCTCAAACCACTTAACTCTAGAAGCTATAGCAAAAAAATATGGGGCAAATGTAGCTCAAATGGGTGTAGTAAAAGATGATAAGCAATCTATTATAAATCTACTACAAAATGCCCTTAGCTCGTCTGATATAGTGGTTACAACTGGTGGAGTAAGTGTAGGTGACTATGACTTTGTAAAAGATGTGATCAAAGAGGAACTTGGTGCAACACTCCTTTTTCAAGGAGTAAATATAAAACCAGGGCAACATCTTCTTGTGGCTCAAAAAGATGATAAGTTTATCGTAGGACTTCCAGGGTTTGCTTACTCTTCTACAGTGACTTTTTTACTTTATGTATTACCACTTCTTTTTAAGATGAAAAATGGAGATGAAACTCTTCAAGTAGTTGAGGGAATTATTGATTGTGATTTTCCTAAAAAAGGGAATAAGACTTCATTTAGTGCTTGTAATGTTTGTTTTAGAGATGGGGACTACAGAATTGATTTTGATGGGAAGAAGATGGGGAGTAGTGCTATTTTGACTAATATGCTAGGCGTTGTTGGATTATTGGTTCAGGGTGAGGATGATGGGAGTTTGAGTAAAGGGGATAGGGTTAAAGTTATTTTGCTTTAACTCCTTTGCCTCCTTTTATTATAATATTCTTTTACTATACTAGTAACCACATATTTTTTCAAAAAGCCATATTTTATTTATTGCATTCTGACATTTTTTTCCATTTAACTTTTAAAATCTGTTAAGATACTTTTAGCAAAATTGGAGTAAGAGCATGGAAATTATGGAAAATAAGAATATCCAAACAAAGATATATGAAATAAGAGATACAAAAGTAATGATAGATAGTGATCTTGCTAAACTATACCAAGTAGAGACTAAAAGAATCAATGAGGCTGTAAAAAACAATCCAGAAAAGTTTCCTTATGATTTTTATTTTACACTCAATCAAAATGAGTTTGAAGATTTGCGGTCGAAAATTTCGACCGCAAACTTTTCTAAAACAAGAACGTTATCTAAAGTCTTTACAGAACAAGGTGTTTACATGTTAGCCACTATATTAAAAAGTAAAGTCGCAACCGAAGTTACTATTCATATCATGAGAACTTTTACAAAGATGAGAGAATTTGCACTTAACTACAGTGATATTACAAAAAAACTAGAAGAGATAGAAAAGACTCTAAAAATTGATCAACAACAGATTAATTACAATACGGAAAGAATAGATGAAGCTTTTCAACTACTCAATGAAATTTTAAAAGATACACAAAACACGGGAGCGTAAAAAATTCTGTGTCAGTCACCATTTGTAACACTTAATTACAACTCT
>CBETOJ010000162.1:0-4521 GCA_965537725.1 uncultured Campylobacterales bacterium
TCCTAAACTTGTATATAATGAGAACTTCCAGATATCCATCTTTGCTAATCCTGCTGGAAGAGAGATATATTGTCTCACAGCTGGAATAAGTCTTCCACTAAAAGTAGAGATATGTCCATGTTTATCAAAGAACTCTTCCATTTTTTGTAAGGTCTCCTCTTTTACTAAAACATACTTTCCATATTTACTTAAAAAAGATCTTCCATATTTTTTAGCCAAGTAATAGTTAAAAACAGCCCCAGCTAAACTCCCAGCAATCCCTGCAAAAACTGCAAGAAAAATATTCATCTCCCCTTTTGCTGCAAGATAGCCAGCAGGAACCATCACAACTTCACTAGGAAAAGGGAAAAATGAACTCTCTAGAAACATCATCACAAATATTCCACTATACCCTAAACTACTTACCGTATCAACTATAAAATCTACTATCGATTGAAACATATTTTTTTATTCCTTAATTCTTATAAGTAACTATTATACCAATATTCAATTGAACTTTTTATAGATTAAAATAAAATTATTTTTATTACTCCTGCTTCAAGATTAGAGCATGAGCTAGACCTTCCCGTTGCACTGATAGTGATCCCTCTTTTTACTTTTGCTAATGCAGGGATTAGTATAGATTTTAGCTCAATAGGAGATACTATTATGGAGCCAGTCTCTTTAGGTATTATCTTTGGAAAAGTTCTTGGTATCTTTGGAGTCTCATGGATAGCAATAAAAACAGGTCTTGCAAAGCTTCCATCAAATAGTAGTATGAGTCAAATCTTTGGTGTGGGATTTTTAGGTGGAATCGGATTTACTATGTCTATTTTTGTAGCTGATCTTACTTTTATCAATAATCCTGAACTTATCTTTCAAAAAAAGTAGGGATTTTTAGTGCTTCATTGTTTATTATGATAGTTTTAAGTACAATTACCCTTATACGAAAGGATAAAATGAATATTATTTTAAAATTATTTTTACTATTAACTATTTTTACACATACAATTAATGCGATGCAACTTAACTTAACTATAGAAGAGCAACAATGGATTAAAGACAATCCCACTATAAAAGTACAATCGATGGCTGACTCAACTCCATATAATTTTATACAAGATGGAAAACCTAGTGGATATGCACTTGCAAATATCAAGCTTATCGCTTCTAAAGTTGGATTAAAAGTTGAAATGGTTCAAGGTAATAGTTGGAATGAATCTATGGAGCTTCTTAAAAAAGGTGAAATAGATGTGATGCCTAATATGGTTAAAACGAAACCAAGAGTTGAACACTATGCATTTACATCAGCATATACTCCAATTATGAATGTTATGTATGTAAAAGAGGGAGATTTTCATCCTAAAAGTTTAGATGATCTAGATGGAAAGACATTAGGTATTCCAAAAGGCTTTTCAGAAATTTCACTTTTACAAAAACACTATCCAAATATAAAACTACACTTTACAAAAAACGGTACAGAAGCATTTAAACTGCTTGCTTTAGGAGAAGTTGATGCTACATCATATAGTCTTGGAGCTGGTAATAAAATCATCTTAAAAAATGCTCTATTAAATGTAGTACCTGCATTTGAAGTAAAAGATAAAATATTTCAGAAAAGTCTCCATATGGCTACAAATAAAAATAATACAATATTAAGAGATATTTTACAAAAAGGTTTAGATACAAGAACTGCAAAAGAGAAAGATAATTTGCGAACAAAATGGCTTTTAAATAAGTTTAATAGCTCTAAAACAAATCAAATAGAGTTTACACCAAAAGAGAAAGAGTGGATAGCAAACAACCCTAAAGTATCTATTGCGATGATGCCTGACTTTTCACCATTTTCACATATAGTAAATGATAAGAATGTAGGGTTTGAACATGATATATTGTCTTTGATTTCTCAACAGTCTGGTTTACAGTTTGATAAAAAATATGATATATGGAATAAAAACCTAAATGCTTTTAAAAACAAACAAGTAGATATAATATCAAGTATATCATATAAAAAGCAAAGAGAAAGCTTCACATTATTTACAAGTCCATATTATGAAATACCTATTATGATTTTTACAAGAAATGACTTTGATAACTACAAAGATATCACTAGTCTCAAGGGTAAAAAGGTAGGGATACTAAAAGATGTATTTTATGCAAACGAGTTAAAACAGATTGATGACTTAGAACTTGTAGTGTATGAGACCTATGATGAGATTACAAAAGCACTAGTATTTGGTAAAATAGACGCACTTATACAAAATCTTCCAAATATAAGCTATCTCATAAAAAAGAATGCTTATACAAATTTAAAATTAGTAGATGAGCTAAAACTTCCAGATGTTAACAGAGAGGATTTACGATTTGGAATAAACAAAGATAAACCACTTTTAAAAAGTATTATCCAAAAGTCTTTAGATTCAATTACCCCTGAAAAGTTTGTAGAAGTTACTAATAAATGGCTTGACGTAAGACAAAATAGTAATAGTGATAAACAAACTCTTAAGTTGACTGTAAAGGAAATAAACTACCTATCTACAAAACAAAATATTAAAATGTGTGTAGATCCTGATTGGCTCCCTTTTGAAGCAATTGATAAGAAAGGTAAATATAAAGGAATTGGTGCTGATATAGTAAAAATTGTTTCTCAAAAGATTAATAAACCAATACTATTAGTACCTACAACATCTTGGATGCAAACTATGAATAGTTTTTTAAATAAGAAATGTGATATTATACCAGTAGCTTCAAAGACTCCTAGTCGTTTAAAAACTATGAACTTTACAAATCCATATATTAAGAAATCTCTTGTCGTAGCTACTAGAGAGGATAAGTTTTTTATACAAGATAGTAGTGAGTTGTTAAATAAGAAAATTGGTGTTGTAAAAGGGTATTCTTTTATAGAGCTTTTAAAACAAAAACAACCCAATATAAATATCATCACTGTAAAAAATACAATAGAAGGTTTAAAAAAAGTTCAAAATGGACAACTATATGGATTTGTAGATACTCTTCCTACTATTGCTTATATGCTACAAAAAGAGGGGATGATTGATCTAAAAGTTGCAGGGAGATTAGAGTTTGATGTTGAACTAAGCATCGCATCACAAAAAGATCAACCGCTATTAAATTCTATAATGCAAAAAACACTTGATGATATAAAAAAAGAACAAATAGACTCTATTGTAGGAAAATGGATATCTATCAAAGTTGAACAATCGTTTGATTATAAAGTGCTTATCTATATAGTAATGGTATTTTTAGTTATCTTTGCTTTTATGGTATATAGACATAATAGTATCAAAAAGATGAACAAAGAACTTGAGAAAATTTCTATCACCGATGCCCTAACACATATCTATAATAGAAGATATTTTAATGAGATATTCCCAAAAGTGATAAAATCAGCAAAAAGAAAAGATGAACTTGTATCTTTTGTGATTATGGATATAGACCACTTCAAACAATACAATGACACATACGGTCACCAGGTGGGTGATGAAGCACTTTTAAAAGTAGCTACATCTTTAAAAAACTCTGTAAATAGAGCAGATGATTATTGTTTTAGACTTGGTGGTGAAGAGTTTGGTGTTGTGTTTAAAGTTGATAGTAAAGAGAAAGCTTTAGAGTTTGCAAATAGTATAAGAGAAAATATAGAAAATCTTTGTATTGAGCATAGTGGAAATAGTGCAAGCCCTTATGTAACAGTGTCTATGGGTCTTATTTGTAAAAATGCACATAATATAAAAGATGCCGATGAGATATATAAACAGGGGGATGATCTACTTTATGAGGCAAAAGAATCTGGAAGAAATAAAGTTATACTTAGTGTAGACTAATTTGTCAAAATAAATTTGGATATAAAGTTCTATATATTCCTTTCCTCAACCTCTTATGTTTTCCATCCAAATAGTTTTGTGAAGTTTTTATACACTTTTATTGTAAAATAATTACAAACTCTTTAGTTAAAGTAGTTCATTTTTATCTTACTCTTGTAAAAAGACTTCATATAGTATTCCATATCGTGATTGCTAACATATTCATACCCAAAGACCTCTTTCCATAAAGAGTGTGCTTCCATGCACATATAAAAATATACCTTCCCATGCCATGGTTCAAAGCTTTTATAACAGTGTTCAAACATCTCTTTTTTTAGCTCCATTGGATACGATTGTTTTCCCGCAATCTCCTCAAAAGGCATTTGAAGTATTTTTGTTTTCATTCCCCGCATCCGCAATTTTTTCATAACAGGCTTTATAAAAGTAAGTGTTCCCATAGAGATCAGTACTACTTCTTCAAAAGAAAAAGTTTTCAATAAAGTATCATAAACCTCTTTATACTCCATTAAATAGTTTTTATAAACCACTATTGGATGAAAATGAAATCCTACAAGTACCCCAATATCGGCTAAAGCTCTTGCACTTTTTATACGCTCTTCTAAACTCGCTGTAAGATGCTCTTCGTTATCAATAATTGTTTGTGTATTTAAAGACCATGTCACAATAATATTTTTAGGTACAACATGATCTAAAAAATACTTAA
>CBETOJ010000163.1:0-4519 GCA_965537725.1 uncultured Campylobacterales bacterium
ATGTGTCATTTCAAGGTTTGCCATCTTTTTCCTTTACTTTATTATATGCTATAATAATTGAAATTGTAACTATTTATAATGGAATAAAAATGGAAATGAAGTTCCATTTTTATTCCATTGTTTCATGGTATTATTTCAAGACTATTATAATTCATATGATGGTAAAAAAGAGAGCAGTTGTGACAAATAATAATTTAAAAAACAAATTAGCAAATTTAAAACTTGTCTATGTTGAAGATGATGATGATATCAGAAACTATATTAAAGAGTTTTTTGAACGATTTGCAACCCAAATACATTGTGCTAAAGATGCTGAAACAGGGATAGAGCTTTATAAAAAGCACAAACCACATTTAATGATCGTCGATATCAATCTTCCTAAACTCAATGGAATACAGATGATTAAAAATATCCGAAAAGAGGATAAAGATATCAAAATAGTAATCTCAACTGCGTATACAAATAAAGAGTTTATGTTAGATGCTATTGAGCTTCAAATAAGTAGATACCTTGTAAAACCTGTAACAAGTGATGATCTTTTTCAAGTTTTAGAAAAAGTTTTTGAAGAGCTTGAAGATGAAAATATAGAGTTAAGCTTTATTGATCTAGGAGAAGGATTTAAATTCCATACAAAACATAATGTTTTGTATGGTGAAAATGAGTCGATCGATTTACGAAGAAAAGAGCTTGAACTTTTAAAATTTTTTATCTCAAAAAGTAACTCTATTGTCACTTATGAGATGTTAGAAAGTGAGATCTGGTATGAATCAGTAATGACCCCTGATGCTATTCGAAGTCAAATACGAAATTTACGACAAAAAACCCATCCTAAAATTCTACAAAACATTAGTGGAATGGGTTATAAACTTAATATTATTTCATAATGTTTACTTTAAAAGATATTAAAACAAGCAAACCAATTACGATAACAGACTCTAGTTCTATTAAAGAAGCTTTAGGAGTTATCAATGAAAACAAATCGGGCTGTGTAGTAGTACTTCATACCACAAAAGCGATAGGTATTATCACTGAAAGTGATATTATAAACGCGCTTGATAAAAATATCTCTTTAGATGAAAAAGCAATAACTATTGCAAATAGGAACTTAATAGAAACAGATGAGAGCAGACCCGTAGAGTTTGCTTTTGAGATACTCAATCAAAATAATATCAAACGACTTTTATTAAAAGATGAAAATGATCAATATAAAGGGATCGTACTTCAAGAGGATCTCATTAGACACCTAGAATCTGATTTTTATAAAGTTGATCTAAAGATTCAAAACCTTATCAATACAAACAAACAACTTTTATGTGTTGAAGATACAACCACTATACAAAAAACTCTAAGTATCATGAAAATGAATAAAATAGGTTCTGTGATCATCTCAAAAAAAGATCAACATATTGGGATAGTAACAGAAAAAGATATTATTCAGGCTATTTATAATGAAGTTGATATGCAAAGTTCTATCTCAGCTCATATGGCATCACCTCTTATTACAATCCCCTTAGATACAGATGTACACACTGCTATTGAGATTATGCAACTACAGCAAATCAGACGGATAGTAGTGACAGACCTATCAGGCAAAGTGATATCGTTACTTACCAATAGAGATATTCTCCAACATATAAAAGGAAACTACACAAAGGTTTTACAAAATAAGATCAAACATGCCCAAGAGATCATGAACTTTTTACCAGAACCAATCATTGAGGTGTACTATACAGATACCAATGCGATCGTATCGTGGCTCAATAATGAAGCAATTAAACATTTTGGGGAAACCTACATTGATACAAAGATTACAAGTATCCTTTCTCAAAATGATTGGGAAACGATCAAAAACCATATTGAATCTATTGGTACTATTAGTAATGTAACCGTGAGAATCAAAGATCTTACCTATGAGGTTTCAGGAACTATTTCAAAAAATCTCTCAAGCAGTTATATTAAACTTATTTTAAAAGATGTAACCACCTATGAAAATAAAAATCAACAACTCCAAGAGATTGTTGATAAAGAGATCAAAAAACGGATGGAGAGTGAGTATCTTTTAATGCAGCAAGCAAAACTTGCTACTATGGGAGAGATGATAGGTCATATTGCCCATCAATGGAGACAACCCCTTTCAAAACTTGGTGGAATTTTTATGAACCTAGAATCAGCTTATTCATTTGATGAACTCACAGAAGAGTACTTAAGTAAAAAGCTAGAAGCGGGAAATCAGCTTATAAAATACATGTCTGTAACTATAGATGATTTTAGAAACTTTTTTGAACCTAAAAACCAAAAAGTCACCTTTATTGTCAATGAACAAATAGACAATGCATTAAATATCATTAAAGCCTCTTTAGTTTATAAACATATTAAAATAAACTTTAAAGATAAAGAGAAACTAGTAAAGTTTACTGGCTATCCAAATGAGTTTTCTCAAGTTATTTTAAATATCATTGCTAATGCTGAAGATGCAATTGTTGCAAGGAAAGTATTAAATGGAGAGATCACTATCAAAATAAATGAAACAAAAGAGCATGTGATAGTGACCATTAAAGATAACGCTGGAGGGATAAAAAAGGAGCTTTTATCCAAAATATTTGATATATATTTTACCACAAAAAACCGCAAAGAGGGAAGTGGTCTTGGGCTTTATATGTCTAAACTGATCATTGAAACAAAGTTAAATGGAACTATTCTCGCTAGTAATACAGTACAAGGAGCAAAGTTTACAATCAAACTTAAAAAATATTAAACAGTAGCTAGAACTTATTCATTTATCATAAAACATACTTGATTTCTACAAGATTTTTTAGCCACATACAATAATTGATCAGCTTGTTGATAGATTTTTGTTTTGCTATCGATTTGATCATTTGTACTATTTATACATACCAAGCCCAAAGAGATAGTGACATAAGCACTAGCACTATTATATTTATGTGCAATTTGTAAGCTTTCTATAGACTCTCTAATAGTTTCTGCATACTTTAGACCTTGCTCTTTTGATTCAGCCTGATAGAGTACACCAAACTCTTCCCCTCCAAGTCTAAAACAATAATCTTCTTTTCTTTTTAAAGGTTTTTGTAAACAACTTGCCACTTTTTTTAAAGTCTCATCACCCATATGGTGTCCATAATAATCATTGTATTGTTTAAAATGATCAATATCTAAAATAAGAAAAAACTCATATTGATTATTTCTCTTTGCATTATTGTATTTAAACAGCTATTTAGGATGGATGAGAATGCTTGATAGAGAGAAATCTTTAACGGCTGATGAACTTTTATAAATTATTTCCGGTCATAAGTTGGGGTATCAACCACTAATACAAACATAGCGTTTCATATCATTATACCACACTCTTTTTGAGGTTTAGTTGTTTTAGAAGTGAGGCTTTCTCAAAATCATTTCAGTGCTTGACCTCAAAATTTGAAAAATAAAAATATTTAAAAAGGATTTAATATCTCAATATCTAAGTTTTGAAAATCTTTTTCATTTCTAGTTATCAAAATAAAACCTTTAGAGATACAAGTTGCACCAATATAGAATCCATAATAGGTAAAGGCTTTCTTATCTTTTTAAGAGTATGATTGGTATCACCCCAAGTTAGCATAGTATTTACATCTATATTTACAATCCTATCTTGAAATTTTGCAAATAAATCTTCATGAAGCCATTTTATTAATAGTTCTTTTTTAGTTTCATTTTGAATATTTTGGATTCCTGTTTGTATCTCTCCTATTATTGTAACACTTAAGTAAACATCATCTTGATTTAGATTATTTACGAACTTTAGTACTTTTTTATCGGGATTTTTAGAGATAAGCTCTGAGATAATATTTGTATCAAGAAGGTACTTCAAAATTCTACTCTTTGATTGTATATTTCATGTTTTCTTTCAATGGTGATATCTTTGAGAGGGCTTTTTAAAAAAGTCACCAAGTTTTTCATCATCACTTTATCTAGAATACTATCATTTATATTAAGTTTGATTGAGTACATGAGCAACTCCTTTAGTAAATTTGATATTGTTATATCACACTTTTTTAAAATCTTAGTTACTTAGAAATTCGTGTTTGCGTTATTTGGTTTTATTTAAATCATACACTTCTATTTGCTCTTTTATATTTTGTTTAGTGATTGATAAAGAGAACTCTTTTTATCTAGCTAACTCAATAAGCTCTTTATCTTTGAAAAGTAACTGATTGATCACATCTGCTAAGTTAGTATTTTTTTGATTTGCAAGTTTTGTAAAAAAGCTCTCAATTTCAGGTTCTAGGTACACAGGTATATGAAAATTTGCATCTTTTTTATAAAACTTTCCTCTTACACCTTTTGAAAAATCATACTCTTTTTTCATATTTTTATCCCTCATTATAAATTTTCTGTTCATTCTTTGTTGCTTTCCTAGCACTTATGATTCTTATATTACAGTTATCTTTATCTAGTGATATAAATGTATGAACTACTACTAAACTTCTAGTCTTTATATCTATACCTATAGTAATCCATCTAT
>CBETOJ010000164.1:0-4495 GCA_965537725.1 uncultured Campylobacterales bacterium
AGAGACTAAATTGTTACCATATAATAAGAGTATTTAGTAATGTTTAATTTTTTGGCACTACTTACTATAGAATATGTGATAAAAATAAGAAAAACTAGAACAAAATTATACGAAGATACAAAATCTAAACATCCCTAACATCTACAAACCCACCACTATCAAACTCATCAATCCTTTGAATCAACCTATCCATCCTAACAACAGCCTGTTGTGGACTCTGAATCTCCCCATCCTTTAATCTCTTCGCACTAGGAAACTCACTATCATCTATCTCAAACCGTATCACATCAGTCATAGGAGTCTCAATCACCCCAGGAGCTACAGCTAAAAGTTTTGTTTCTGTCATCTCTTTTGAATATAAGTTTAGTAGCATATTGAGTCCAGCTTTTGAAAGAGAATAGCTAGCCCATCCTTTTGAACCATTTTTTGCTGCACCTGAAGAGATGCCTATTATTGTTTTTACTTTTATTGTGGCTAAGATATCTAGAAGTTCTTTATTGGCATAGACGTTTAGATTGTATACTTCACTGAGTTCTTTTACACTTACTTCTAGTGAGGATTTTATCTCTCCTAACATTCCTGCGTTTAGATAGACTAGATCAAGTTGTTTTATACTTTTTATAAACTCCCCTAGCCCACTTTTGATTTGATCTACAAGTGAGAGATCAAAGCTTTTAAAGATAAAGTTTGGATCTTTTATATCTGGAGTTTTTCTACTGATACCATATACTTTATAGCCTTGTTTTAAATAATATTGAGCCAGTGCCAATCCAAATCCTGAGCTACATCCTGTGATAAGTATATTTTTTTCCATTATACCTTCCAATCTTTTTTCTTAAGATAGCTAATTTTTTCTTAGGCAAAAGAAACTATCTTGACAAAAAAAACTCTATTGTTGTACAATGTACTACTTAATAAAAAAGGATATTCCATGAAAATCGAAAGTTCTAATGTGATTATGCAGTCAAACCTAGAAGCTGAGACAAAGCACTCCTCTTCTGTGGTGAAGTTTGAACTGTTTCATGGATTATCAGAGTTAGAAGAGAATGCTTATAAGGCTCATGTGGCAACTGAATTGCTTTTAAGTACTGATTTTTCATCCCAAAACACTAAAGCACTCTATGCTTATGATAATCAGATGGGTGCACAAGATAGATGTAAAAAACAAGTGATTGAAAATATTATGGGGATGTTTTTTACTCAAGATCAAGATATCTTTACTTATCCTGTAAAAAATAGTAATATGGAAAAGAAGCTTCAAGATAGTGCTATGATTATTGAGACAACTGAAGAGTATTATCAAAAGCAAACGATTGATTTTGATACTTTTTTAGAGATTAGAACTCCTACTGAGCATTATACTATGGATTTGGAGATTAGTTTTACGAAAGAGATGTATGAAGCTCACCATATGGAACTAAAGCTTGGAAATAGTGCTTTTTTAGATCCACTTGTGATCAATTACGATGATGATATCAATCCTTTTGATAATCTCTCCTCTTTAAAATTTGAATTTGATTTGAATAACGATGGGGAAGATGATCTTATTCCACTACTTAAAAAAGGGGCTGGTTTTTTAGCTTATGATAAAAATGAAAATGGCAAGATAGATAATGGCTCTGAGCTTTTTGGACCAAATACCAATGATGGGTTTGGAGAATTATCACAGCATGATAGTGATGGGAATAACTGGATCGATGAAAATGATGCTATTTTTAATAAGCTAAAAGTATGGCAGATCAATGAAGAGGGAGAGAATCAACTGGTCTCTTTACTTGATCTAAACGTTGGAGCTATCTATCTTGGTGAAGTACAAAGTGGCTTTACTTATCAAAATAGTATTGAAAAAGTGGATGCCTTACAAAAAAGCAATGGGGTGTATGTGAAAAATGATGGCTCAGGAGCTAGAATGATCAATGCTCTAGATATCGCTTTACAAACTAATAGTTAAAAAACATTCGCTATACTTCCAAAAAATATAAAGTAAAAAGATGTTCATACCAACTACACAAGAAGAATTAGACAAACTAGGCTGGAGCCAACTCGATATTATCTTAGTAAGTGGAGATACGTATATAGACTCCCCTTATAGTGGTATGTCTATTATTGGTCAGCTTCTTATCCAACAAGGTTACTGTGTAGGAATCATCGCACAACCTGATTATGAGAGTAATAAAGATATCACAAGATTAGGTGAGCCTAAGCTTTTTTGGGGAGTAAGTTCAGGTCTTGTAGATAGCATGGTAGCTAATTATACTGCATTGAAAAAGTTTCAAAACTCCGATGACTTTACCCCTGGAGAGAAAAATACCAAACGACCTGATCGTGCTACTATTGTATATAGTAACCTTATAAGAAGATATTTTAAAGATACCGCTCCAATTGTTTTAGGTGGGATTGAAGCGAGTCTTAGGCGTGTGGCTCATTATGATTTTTGGTCAAATAAAGTACGAGGATCTATCCTTTTTGATGCAAAGGCTGATTATCTTATCTATGGGATGGGTGAAAAAACAGTACTTGAACTAGCAAGTGCATTAAAAGAGCAAAAAGACCCAAATGATATAAGAGGACTTTGCTATATTTCAAAAGAAAAAAATGAGGAGTATATAGAGCTTCCTACTTTAAAAGAGGCTCAAGATAAAAACGATAAAACAAAATTTATCAATATGTTTCATCTATTTTATGAAAACAATGATCCACTTACTTCCAAAGGTTTAATACAAGAACACAATGGAAGATACCTTATCCAAAACCCACCTCAATTTTATATGGATGAAAAAGAGATAGACAATGTTTATGATCTTCCCTATGAAAGAGAAGTGCATCCATTTTATGCTTCACAAGGAAGAGTAAAAGCGATGGAGACTATTCGATTTTCGGTAACTACACACCATGGGTGTTATGGGGAGTGTAACTTTTGTGCGATCTCAGTCCATCAAGGAAGAACCATACGGAGTCGAAGTGAACGCTCTATTTTAGATGAAGTAAAAGGTTTTACACAAAATCCAAAATTTAAAGGAACTATTAGTGATGTGGGTGGGGCTACTGCTAATATGTATGGATATGAGTGTAATAAAAAGCTTGACAAGGGAGTTTGTGATGATAGAAGATGTACAGGCTTTCGTATGTTTAACCCAAACAATCGTAAAAAAGAGTGGGACAACTATAAAATATGTCCAGTATTAAAGCCTAATCATCAAAGAAATATCCAGCTTTTAAAAGATATAAGAGCAATTGATGGAGTCAAAAAAGTCTTTGTAAACTCAGGGATTCGATATGATCTTATCAATGAAGATACACAACATGGGGAAGAGTATTTAAAAGAGATTGTAAGTCATCATGTAAGTGGGCAGATGAAGATAGCCCCAGAACATAGTGAAACAAAGGTTTTAAAGTTTATGGGGAAACCATCAAAAGAGGTACTTACAGACTTTAAATCAAATTTTGAAAAGCTTACAAGGCAAAGTGGGAAAAAGCAGTTTTTGACCTATTATATGATCGCGGCTCATCCAGGATGTAGTGAACAAGATATGAAAGACCTTAAACATTTTGCCAATCGTGATCTCAAACTCAACCCTGAACAAGTGCAGGTCTTTACCCCTACTCCCTCTACCTATTCTACTTTGATGTACTATACTGAGATGGATCCTTGGAGTATGGAAAAGATCTATGTGGAAAAAGATCCTTTAAAAAAACAAAGGCAAAAAGATATTGTTACAGATAAACAAATAAGTAAAAACAATAATAAAAAGTTTTTAAAGCAACAAAAATGAAAAATACTTAGGTAAAAATAGCTATAATAAACGTCACAAAAAATATGGCACAAGGTAATTTTATTGAATTTAAAAACTTTACTAATACTCATTTTATTTGTTTTAAATAGTTTTGCAAATGAAAAATTAGAAAAAGTCTCCTTACAACTGCTTTGGAAACACCAATTTGAATTTGCTGGTTTTTATATGGCAAAAGAGAAAGGATTTTATAAAGAGCTTGGATTAGATGTAGAGTTTAAAGAGTTTAATTTTGGAACCAATATAGTAAAAGATGTTGAACAGGGCAAAAGTACTTATGGTATAGGGTATCCCAATATTATCCTCGATAGATCTAATGGAGCAAAGATCACTTTAATAAGTGCTATTTTACAATCTTCACCCCATGTATTTATCTCTTTAAAATCCTCAAATATCAATTCAATAAAAAACTTTAAAAATAAAAAAGTGATGATTGAAAATGATGCGATTAAAACAGCTCCACTTTTAAGCCTTTTGTTTTCGCAAAATATAAAACTTGATGATGTGGACACTATACCTCCATCATTTAATATTGATGATCTAATCAATGAAAAAGTAGATATCTATTCAGCTTTTATATCTAATGAAGTATATAAACTCAAACAACAAAATATCCCTTTTAATGTATGGGATCCAAAAGATTATGGCTTTGATTTTTATAATGATATTTTATTTACATCAAACAAAGAGCTACAAAACAACCC
>CBETOJ010000165.1:0-4425 GCA_965537725.1 uncultured Campylobacterales bacterium
AAAATAATTAGTGCTATCCGTCTTAATCTATTTTTTAAAGATATCAAGATCTTTTTAACTGAGCTTTATAATATGAAACTCTATTATCTAGGGATGTTTTATAATCTTTTTTTACCAGGCGGTATTGGGGGAGATGGATATAAAGTATATCTTTTAAATAAACTTAACCATGGAAAAGTACTTACTATTACAAAAGCTATTTTACTCGATAGAGTCTCAGGACTTTCTATTCTTTGTGCTTTTTTATTTATCTTTAGTAGTTTTTCAAATCTCTTTGCAGCATTTGATCTTTTAGCTATCCTATTTTTAATCGCTATTTATCCAATAAGCTTTTTTATCTATAAAAGATGGCTTCCAACGTTTTTTAGTAGCTTTCAAAAAACAAATATACAAGCTCTTTATGTACAGATCTTTCAGCTTTTATGTGCATTTTTTATTATATTGGCTTTAAATATCTCTAATAATTATATTGATCTTTTAACCATATTTTTAATCTCTTCAGTCGTAGCGACTCTCCCTTTTACTGTAGGTGGAATTGGAGCAAGAGAGCTTACTTTTGTCTATCTTTTACAATATAGCAATGGAGATATCAATCAAGGTGTTGCTTTGTCAATCTTATTTTTTCTAATCACTGCTCTTTCTTCACTGATTGGAGTAGTTTTTATCAACAGTTTTCAAAAGGATACATAAATGAATACTACCAATACTACTTTTTTAGAGAAGTATATGATCTACATCATAGGACTTGCTCTTCTTATTAGTTTTTTCCTCCCTATAGGGATGGTTCCTCTTTTTGATCTTGATGAGGGAGCTTTTAGTGAAGCAACACGTGAAATGCTTTTAAATAAAGATTATATCACCACTTATTTAAATGGTGAATTACGATTTGATAAGCCTATTTTAATCTATTGGTTTCAGGCTTTAAGTGTTTCTGTATTTGGACTCAATGAGTTTGCATTAAGACTTCCAAGTGCCTTAGCAGGAACTTTATGGGGGCTTGCTATTTTTATCTTTACTCAAAGATATTTTGATACAAAAACAGCTATTTTAAGTATCTTTGTTTTTATCACCTCTTTACAGATCACTATCATCTCAAAAGCTGCTATTGCAGATGGGCTTTTAAATCTTTTTATCGCTCTTTCAATGTTTATGATCTATCACTTTTATAAAACGAAAGAGGAAAAATATATCTATTTTACTTTTGTATTTATTGCCCTTGGAGCTTTAACAAAAGGACCTGTTGCTATTCTTATCCCACTTGTGGTAAGTTTGATCTTTTTTAGTATAAAAGGGGAGTTTAAACTCTGGATAAAAACACTTTTTAATCTAAAAGGTATTGCTATATTTACAGTGATTGCCCTTCCTTGGTATATTTTAGAGTATATGGCTCAAGGACAGCTTTTTATAGATGGCTTCTTTTTAAAACACAATATTAGCAGGTTTAACGATGCGATGGAGGGACACTCTGGAAACTACTTTTATTTTATCCCTGTACTTCTTTTAGGACTTATGCCATATACTGGTATCTGGATCAAGTTTATTATAAAAATTAAAACCTTTGTAAAAAATGATCTTTCTCTTTTTTTAGTGATCTGGTTTTTATTTGTACTGATCTTTTTCTCATTTTCAAATACAAAACTTCCTCATTATATCATCTATGGATATACTCCTCTTTTTATATTTATGGGAGTTATATTAGCTCAAAGTGATCTAGAAAATACAAAATTTTCAAAACTTTATTTTATTCCACCTCTTATTATGTTTGCTATCTTTTTACTTTTACCAAATATCGTATCGCTTATTGAGATTCAAGATAAATTTGTAAACTCTTTTAAAAGTGAGATCATTGAACAGTTTAATATCCAATACCAGATCTCTGTAGGACTTACAATGCTAGTACTTATAATACTTTTTACAAGAAGAACTATAAACTTACAAAATAAACTTATAGCATGTGGTATTTTATTTATTACAACTGTTAACTTTATCATTATGCCAAATCTAGCAGCTGTTCAACAACAGCCTATAAAAGATATTGCACTCCTAGCAAAACAAAAAGATCTTGATGTAACCATGCATAAAATGAATAACCCAACTTTCAATGTCTATGCAGAGCGATTAGTTAAAAAAACTGAACCTATATCAGGAGAATATGTGATCACTAAAAAAATATATCTAAAAGAGTTTGAAAAAGGGTATGAACTACTTTATGATAAGATGGGAATTGTATTTATCAAATTAAGATAAATACCCTCCTTTTTTTATTTTTCCTCTTTAGGAAGAATAAAATCTACTTTATAAGAGTTTTGTGTAGCATGCACAGTACCATATACACTTTTCCCATCTCCTCTATCTTTTAGATAAAAATAGATCGATTGAGTTCCTTTATATTTTTTTCCTACGATTTTTGCTCCAAAAGATTCTAAAACATTTTCATAGTTTTTTAAGATCTCAATATGAGAATACCCTTTATATTTTTTATCACTTAACTTATAATCGGCCCACATATATTCACCTAAAATATTTTTACTCTCTTTTTTCCCATTCATATTAAAAAGAATCGAAAGATTACTATTTTGTTTTTTCCTAATCTTCTCTTTTTTAAAACCTTCCAATGGCTTAATAAAATCAATAGTAACTATAGCTTTTTCTAAGCCACCACTTAGTTTTTTTAACATTACTCTTCTATTGTGAGCTTTTCCCTCTTTTGTATCATTTGAAGCAATAGGTACTTTTTCACCATATCCTTTTGAGAGAAGTCTTTTTTCATCTATCCCCTCACCTACAATAGCTTTTTTTACAGCTTCTGCTCTTCGTTGGGAAAGTTTTAAATTGCTATTATCATTTCCAACATTATCGGTATGTCCTTGAACTTCTAAAGTTAAGGTAGGATATTTTTTTAGTAAAGCACTTGCAGTTAATATTGCTTTTGTTGATTCTGGCTTTAGTGTAGCTTTATTTGTATCAAAATAGATCCCTTGAAGATTGATCTCCCCCTTTTTATTGAGCTCCTTTGCTAATTGATCAGGATCAATAATAAGTTTTTGTTGAAACTCTTCAACTTGCACTGCCTCTATTGAAAAAGAGTTTCCATATCCTTGATAGATTGCCCATTGGTTTCCAATATTATAAATAAAAGCAGTCTTACTATGGATAACTGGATAGATCGTTGCTCCTCTTTGTTTCAAAACATCTTGCATCTGTGTGAACAATAAAGCTTTCATTTCCTTTTTTTCATCTTTTGATAACGTTTTGATGGATGTTTGCTGAACTTTCCAATATTTCCCATATAAAGATCGTATTTGACGCTTTTTATTTTCATCAATATATCGCAATTTTAGCTCATCATAGTTCTTAAATTTAGATACACTAACAATAAAGCCTGTTGCTTGTGGAATCAAGTCATTTACAGGAACTGTTCTTTGAAGTTTTATAAGTCTTTCTTTGTAGTGGTATGGTTCATTAAAAGTAAGTTCAATCCCACTTACTATAGTGAGACTAAGGAATATTGACAATAGATATTTCATTGATGGATCCTTTAAAGAGAGGGTAAAAAAAAAGCTTCACTTTTTAGTGAAGCTTTTTTATTTTCGAAACTTAATATTTTGGAGAAACAAAATACCCAACCTTATGTTGTAGCCATATTATACAAATTGAAAATGAAATTAAAATGAAGTTAAATAAATAATTATTTATTTTGAGGATCTAATGCCTTAGAAGACTTAGCAAAACAAAACATTCCCATCTTTTCATTGGTAAAGGTCATAATACAAGTTGAACCAGGATCAGTCAAAGGCGTAAACTCATATACTCTTACATTGTATCCTTCTGTTTCTACATTATACTGAGCATCTGGTTTAATGGTTTTATTGTTCCAGCTCATCACTTGCGACCATGTCATCCCTGCAAAAAGTGTTGTATTTATTAATAATATGGATAAGATCATTACTACTTTCATCTATTTTCCTTTTATTGATATGTTGAGATAGCAACTATTATAGCTTGAAGAGCTAAAAGAGTCCATATGATCTTACTTCTATGATTATCATACAGATAATCGATCATCTCTTTTATTTTCATTGTTTAGGATATATCTTTAGAACAAAAAAATATATCCCCAAAGGAGCTACTACAAAGAGCATGATAAACAATATCATATCTATTTGACTCCAAATAGATCCTAACATCAAAATAGCATAAAGTAATAATGCAAGGATCTTTAGCTGTTTCGTTTCTAAATTTGTTTTCATATACTTTTTAATCTATCTTTATCAAAAGGCATTTTACTCTCTTCGTCTATTTTATCTTTGATATAGATAACCCCTCCAATCAATGAAACAACAAGTGCAAATAAAAATACAAGTTCCATCATAAACTCCTACTAATAAATTTTGTATAATTACAAGTAAAGAGATAAGTAAGATG
>CBETOJ010000166.1:0-4410 GCA_965537725.1 uncultured Campylobacterales bacterium
AAAGGAAACAAAAAAAATGTATAAAAATTTACAAATATTAGATAAAGAAAAACACAAAAGTTTAAAAATCAGTCCAATGGAAAACCTTGAGTTTGCAAGAGAAACACCAGTTATTCCCGTAACAGTAGGTGAAATTTCCAAAATAGCTGCTTCCTTTCCAGTAGTATTTGCAGCAGATGATCCAACTTCTTTGATTACAATTGTATCACTTGGTGGAAGCGGGAATTTAGCTATAAATAATGAAGGAAAGTGGATTACAGATTATGTTCCAAGTTTTTTAAGAAAATATCCATTTTCATTAGCAACAATGAAAGATAAACCGGAACAAAAAATTATAATGATTGATGAAGATTCTTCTTTAGTATCAAAATCAAAAGGAAAACAACTTTTTAATAAAGAAGGTGAACGTTCAGAGTTATTGACTCATGCCATAGACTTTTTACAAAAGCATAATGATCAGGTTGTTGTTTCAAGTAAATTTGCAGAAGAGATAGATAAAAGTGGTATTTTAGAAGAAAGAGAAATATCTGTTGGTGAGGGTGAAGAGAAAAAAGTTCTTGTAAAAGGGTTTAAAGTTGTTAATCAAGAAAAATTAAATGAGTTAAGTGATGATATCTTAGCATCATGGGTAAGACGTGGAATTATTGCGGCAATTGATGTTCATCTAAAATCTTTAGAACATATAAATACACTTTTTTCATTAGCGAATCAAAAACAACAATAGTATAAAAGGATAGCCTTATGGCACAGTTAAATAAAAATAAAAAAGATGAACAACAAAGTGAACTAAAACAAGCTATTTTAGCCTCTAAAAAATCTTTTATAATTGTAGGTTTTTTTAGTTTATTTATTAATTTACTTATGCTTGTTCCTCCTCTTTATATGTTACAGATATATGATAGAGTTTTAACAAGCAGAAGTGAAGATACATTAATCATGTTAACAGGAATAGTCGTTGTATTATTTATAACAATGGCACTGTTGGAGATTGTACGGTCTAAAGTTTTAGTTAAAGTTGGAAATAAACTTGATGGTATTTTGAGTCAGAGAATATTTGATACTTTATTTGAACTAGCAAATAAACACCCAGGAAAGGCTTCCTCTATGCCTTTATCTGATCTTACTCAATTAAGACAATTCATGACAGGAAATGGTTTATTTGCTTTTTTTGATGCTCCATGGGTACCTATTTATATAGCTGTACTTTTTTTATTTCATCCAATGTTTGGATATTTTGCAATTTTTGCAGCGATTGTTTTAGTATGTTTTACGATTCTTAATGAATATTCTACTAAAGAGAAGTTACAAGAAGCAAATACATTAAATAGATCTTCAACATTATATGTTGATGGAAATATACGAAATGCTGAAGTTGTAAATGCTATGGGAATGAAAAATGCTATTAGAACAAATTGGCAAGAAAAATATTTTGGTTTTTTAAATGCTCAAAATGAAGCAAGTAATAAAGCTGGTGTTTGGGCAAATGTTTCGAAGAGTTCAAGACTTATGTTTCAATCTTTGATGTTAGGTCTTGGTGGTTATTTAGCAATTCAGATGGAAATAAGTCCTGGTATGATGATCGCAGGATCAATTATTATGGGGAGAGCCTTAGCTCCACTTGATCTTATTATTAATAGCTGGAAAGGTTTTAGTAGTGCTAGAACATCTTATAAAAGATTAGATGAACTTTTAGGAGAATTTCCAAAAGATAAAGAGTACATGAAATTACCTGATCCTAAAGGTGAGATCCTCTTAGAACAAGTAGCTTTAATTCCTCCAGGAGGAAAGAATCCTTCATTAAAAGGGATTACAATGAAAATTGATGCTGGTGATATTGTAGGAATTATCGGTCCAAGTGCAGCAGGTAAATCAAGCTTAGCTAGAGTTATTTTAGGATTGTGGCCATTAATTCAAGGAAAAGTGCGATTGGATAAAGCAGATATTTACCAATGGGATAAGCAAGATCTTGGAAAGTTTATAGGGTATTTGCCACAAGATATTGAATTATTCGAGGGAACAATTGCTCAAAATATCGCAAGATTTAATGATGTAGATTCACAAAAAGTAGTTGAAGCAGCTCAAAAAGCGGGTGTTCATGAAATGATCTTAAGACTTCCTGATGGGTATGATACGATGATTGGTAGTGGTGGTGCTTCTCTTTCTGGTGGACAGAAGCAAAGAGTTGGATTTGCTAGAGCAATTTATGATAATCCAGTATTGGTTGTATTGGATGAACCAAATTCAAATTTAGATGAGCAAGGTGAATTACTTTTAGTAAAAGCGATTGAATCTTTAAAAGAGTCCAATACTACAGTAGTAATCATAACTCATAGACCAAGTATCTTACAAGTAACAAATAAGTTAGCTGTAATGAAACAAGGAATGCTTGAAGTATATGGAAATACAAAAGAAGTATTAGCAAAACTATCAGGAAATAATCCTCAAAAACAGCAGCCACAAAAACAAGTGCCTAATCAGCAACCAAAAATTTCACTAAGTAAACCAGGGAGTTAAAGAGATGGAAAAAGAACAATTAAGTATGCCATCATCAGATGATTCAAAAGTAATTGGATTTGGATTTAGTGTTATTTTTATTGTGTTTGTTATACTTGGTGGTTGGAGTGCGTATGCACCATTAGCTACATCATCAGTAGCTGTTGGAAAAGTATCAGCAGATTTAGATAAAAAAACTATACAACACCTTGAGGGTGGAATTGTAGAAAAAATATATGTAAAAGATGGAGATAGTGTTAAAAAAGGAGATATCCTTATTAAACTTGAAGATGTACAAATTAAATCTCAATTAGATATTTTACAAAGTCAATATCAAGATTTATTAGGAGCTTATACACGATTAGAAGCTCAAGATAAAGAATTAGATAATATCACTTTCCCATCTGAGTTGACAGATCAAAAAGTTATAACGAATCAAAAAGATATTTTTTATAATACAAAAAAATCTCAAGAAGATGAAAAAGCTATCACAAAAAATAGAATTGAACAACTAATGAATCAATTTCAAGGTTTAGAGTCTTTAATAAGTAGTAAAAGGAATAGATTAAGCTCACTAGATGAAGAGATATCAGAGTTAGAAATATTATTTAAAGAACAACTTGTAGATAAAGTAAGAATTAGAGAGTTAAAAAGAGAAAAAAACTCATTAGAAGGTGATGTAGCAAATGCGAGTTCAGAAATTGCTAAAATAAAAGAACAAATTGAAGAGACGAAAACTCAACAGCTATTAAGAGAAAAAGAGTTTAAAAAAGAGACTTTAAATCTTTTAGTGGAAACAAAGTCAAAGCTTTCAGATATAAAATCTAAAATGATTGCAACGAAAGATACACTTCTCCGAACAAAAATTATAGCTCCTATTGATGGAGTAGTAGTTGGCTTAGATATTCATACTGTTGGAGGAGTAATAGGTTCAGGAAATCCTATACTAGAAATTGTACCAGAAGACTCTCAATTAGTTGTAGTTGCGCAGGTTCAAACAACTGATATAGATAAAGTAACAACTGGGCTTACTGCAGATATTAGATTTTCAGCTTTTAATATGAATCAAGCTCATGTTATTGAAGGAAAAGTGATTCATGTTTCAGCTGATAGTTTTATAGATGAAGCAACAGGTTCTCCATATTATGAAGCTAAAGTTGAAGTAACAAAGCATGGTAAAGAACAGCTAAAAGATTATGATTTTCACTTAGTATCAGGGATGCCAGCTGAAGTGATGATCAAAATAGGGGAAAGAACACCACTTAGTTATTTTGTTAAACCATTTACTGATATGTTAACAAGGGGATTTAATGAAGAATAAATATATAAAGTTTTTATTAGGAGCTTTATTAAGTACTTTAAGTTTACAAGCTGAAGTACTGACTCCTTTTAAATTATATGAATTGATAATAGAAAATTCGAATGATATAAAGTCATCAGAGTTACAACTTGAATCGAGAAAAGAAGATATTGGCCAAATTACAGCAAGACTTTATCCACAAGTAAATGCTTCAATTGATATGAATAAAGTTAACTATGAAATTAATGAATTACAAAACCCTATTGATAACCTTAAATCAGAAGATTCGCTTGATTATACATTAAGAGTGAATCAATCTTTGTTTGATTATGAAATATATACTAAACTTAGTTTAGAAGAGACTAGATATGACTTAAGTAAATTTCAAATGAAGGCAGAAATAGATGGAGTACTACAAAAAGCATTAACAAGTTATTTTAAAACTTTAGATTCAAAGAATAAAGTTGATTTACTCAAAGTAAAAGTGAAACTTACTCAAGAGCAGCTAAATACTTTGCAAAAACGTTTTGGGATGAAACTTACTGATAAGATGGAACTTTTAAAAGCACAAGTGGAATATAATAGATCAAAAATAGATTTAGAAAAAGAAAAGAAGA
>CBETOJ010000167.1:0-4396 GCA_965537725.1 uncultured Campylobacterales bacterium
CCAATGAGAAATCTATGTATGAGATTGTCAAAGATGGACATTCTCATTTACTGTGTACTCATTGCGGAAATATAATCGATATAGAAGTTGATACGGAAAATATGCTACAAGATATATCAAAGCAACATGAGTTTCATATCAATCAAAGTGATCTTGTTTTTTCAGGAGTTTGTAAAAACTGTCACAAGTAAATTATACTATCATTATTAAGGTTTTATTAGATAAAATCCCAAAATGATAGTATATGGAAAACAGGTTGTTTTATATATCTTAAAACAACATCCCAAGTTAATAAAAACAGTATATTTAGCAAAAGAGATAGATAAAAAGCTTTTTAAAAGCTTTAGTGATATCGGGGTTAAAATAATAAAACCTGATCCTAAAAAAGCTCAAAGCTTAGCTCGTGGTGGAAATCATCAAGGATTTTTGCTGGATATTGAACCATTTGAATTTACCTCTATTTCACAGCTCAAACTTGGGGAGTTTATAGTAGTTCTTGATGGTTTAAGTGATGTGGGAAATATTGGAGCGATTGTTAGAAGTTGCTATGCATTGGGTGTAGATGGCATAGTGATTTGTGGTATTAAGAACTTTAATCCTGAGGGAGTAGTTCGAACAAGTACTGGAGCGATGCTTGATATGAATATTGCATTATATAATAGTAGTGTCGATCTTGCAAATGAATTGAAGCAAAGAGAGTTTACTTTAATAGGTGCAGCAATGGATGGAGATGATCTGAAAACAATTGATAATTCAACTGGGAAAAAAGCTCTTTTTCTAGGAAGTGAAGCAAATGGATTATCTAACAAACTTGAACAAAAATTAGATCAAAAAGTGGCGATAAAGATGAAAAATGATTTTGATAGTTTAAATGTATCTGTAGCTGCTGCGATCTTGGTATATGAGTTGATCTAATATGTTGCGTAATATTTTACTTTCTTTTATTATATTCTCCTCTTTATTGCAAGCACAAAAACTTGAAGAGAAGATACAAAATATTATAGGAGATAGAAACTACCAGATACATAAAGGTCTTGTAGCCCATCTTTTTAAAAATAGAATAAATTATATCAATGGTGAAGATATAAGATATCTTAATCTTTTTAAAACTCTACAAGAGAATGGACTCCTTGATACAAGACTTTCCCAAAGAGGAAATGTAACAATCAAATTTAAAGTGTATAATAATATCAAAAAAGGATATAAGATTCTTAATGATACTTTAGAAACTTTAGGATACAAATATTTTTTTACAAAGGTGTTTGAAAATAATACGGAGTATTTAGTTTGGGATATCTCTTTTAATGCAGAGTACAATTTAGACCCTGTGGTATTTATAAGAGAACTCAAGCAAAATGGCGCCCGGGTGCTTGATGTGACGAAGCTTGATGAAGCGGATTGGTCATATGAGATAGATTTTGCAAATGCATTTTTAGAAAAATCTACTTTGATCGATACCAATGAAAAAGTCTATTTTAGAAAACTGCTCAAACCTTTATTATTGAGTGTACAAGGGATACAATCTTTAGAGGTGAGAAGTCATAATCTAAATAGATGGTATCCAAAGATCGTATTTTTTGATCAAAATTTGAATATTTTAGATACAGTCAAATATGAATCGTATCAAAAAAAGATAAAGATGAATGCACCTGCTGGGACACGGTATATAAAAGTGACAGATTTATATAATCTTATTAACATAAAAAGAGGATTAACTATTATAGTGAGGTAAAAAATGTTTGACGAGATAAAATTTGATAGAATGGAAAGACTACCAAAATATGTATTTGCTGAAGTAAATGAGCTAAAGATGCAAAGAAGAAGAGAAGGATATGATGTAATTGACTTCTCTATGGGAAACCCTGATGGGGATACTCCTGAGCACATTAGAGAAAAACTCGTTGAATCAGCCAAAAAAACAAAAACTCACGGATACTCAACATCAAAAGGGATACCAAAACTTTTAAAAGCAATCGCAGATTGGTATAAAAGAAGATATAGCTGTGTGTTAGATCCCGAAACACAATGTGTTGCAACAATGGGAAGTAAAGAGGGATATGCACACTTAGCATATGCTATTACAAATCCTGGAGATGTGGCAGTAGTACCTGACCCAACATATCCAATCCATAGCTATGCATTTATCTTAGCTGGTGGAAACGTACATAAGTTTGGTATCGTATTTGATGAAGATTATAATGTGGATGAGGATCAGTTTTTTAAAGACTTAGAGAGAGTATTTAAAGAAGCAAGCCCAAGACCAAAATATGTATTGGTAAACTTTCCACACAATCCAAGTACTGCAACTGTTACACCAGAGTTTTATGTAAGACTTGTGGAGATGGCAAAAAAAGAGAGATTTTATGTAATCTCTGATATTGCTTATGGTGATATCACTTTTGATGGATATAAAACCCCTTCAATTATGGAAGTACCAGGAGCTACAGATGTAGCCGTAGAGAGTTTTACTTTGAGTAAGTCATATAATATGGCAGGATGGAGAGTAGGGTTTTTTGTAGGAAATAAAAAACTAATAGGAGCATTACAAAAAATTAAGTCATGGTTAGATTATGGAATGTTTACACCTATTCAAGTAGCTGCAACAGTTGCATTAAATGGTGATCAACAATGTGTACAAGATATCACAGATAAATATGATCATAGACAAAATGTGCTTATTGAAGCATTTGAAAATGCAGGGTGGCCACTTCGACGCAATAAAGCAAGTATGTTTGTATGGGCACCAATTCCAAAATGTGTAGAGCATCTTGGAAGTTTAGAGTTTGCAAAAAAACTTCTTGTAGAAGCAGATGTGGCTGTAGCTCCAGGGATTGGATTTGGAGATTATGGTGAGGGGTATGTAAGAATCGCTTTAATTGAGAATGATAAACGTATCAGACAAGCTGCGAAAAATATTAAGAAGTTTTTAAAACAGTATGATGGGTGTGAGATCCCTGAGGATAAAGAGGAAGTATAGATGTTAAAAGTTGGAATTATTGGAGTTGGAACTGTTGGAACAAGTGTATGTCAAATCTTAGAAGATAATAAAGATATTATTAGTGCAAGAGCAGGAAAAGAGATAGAGCCAGTTATTGGAGTAGTGAATAACTTGAATAAAAAAAGAGATGTTTCAATAAAACTTACCGATAATCCAGATGATGTACTTGAAGATGAGAGTATTGATGTGGTAGTTGAGCTTATGGGTGGAGTTGATCAAGCCTATGAAGTAGTAAAAAAAGCACTTCAACGTGGAAAAGCAGTTGTTACTGCAAATAAAGCTCTTCTTGCGTATCACAGATATGAACTTCAAGAGTTAGCTGGAGATACACCTTTTGAATTTGAAGCAGCAGTTGCAGGTGGAATTCCTATTATCAATGCTTTAAGAGATGGACTCAGTGCTAATCATATTGTATCTATTTGGGGTATTTTAAATGGTACTTGTAATTATATGCTTACAAAAATGGTAAATGAGGGAGTTGCATATGATGAGGTACTAAAAGAAGCTCAAGAGCTAGGATACGCTGAAGCTGATCCAACTTTTGATGTGGGTGGATTTGATGCTGCCCACAAGCTTTTGATCCTTGCAAGTATTGCCTATGGAATTGATGTAAAACCTGAAGAGATATTAATAGAAGGGATCCAAAATATCTCAATTGATGATATCTATTTTGCAAATGAGCATAATTATGCTATTAAACTTTTAGCAATCGCTCAAAAAAATAGTGATGGTAAAGTAGAACTTCGTGTACACCCTACATTAGTAAGTACTGAAGATATGATCGCAAAAGTTGATGGTGTACTCAATGGGGTAAGTGTTTTAGGTGATAAAGTGGATGAAACACTCTACATTGGTCCTGGAGCTGGAGGAGATGCAACTGCAAGTGCCGTTATAGCAAATATCATAGATATCGCACGTCGTGGAAAAGGTGCACCAATGCTAGGATTTACAAAACCATTAGAGGGTGAACTCAAACTTGCATCTCCTGAAGATATCATTACAAAATATTATATAAGAATGGAAGTGGAAGATAAAAGTGGCGTTTTAGCAAAAGTCGCTACTATTTTAGGTGAAGAGGATATCTCAATAGAGACTATGATACAAAAAGCTTCTAAAGAGGGATGTGCGAATCTTCTATTTTCAACTCATGAATCTAAAGAGAAAGATATAAAGACTGCTTTGAAAAAGCTTACTGATTTAAAAGTGGTAAATTGTGAGCCTGTGATGATTAGGATTGAGAAGTAGTTGACTATTTCACTAGAAAATTATATACTTTTATAAAGTATGTTAATTACAAATAAAATTTATTGATAGTATGTAACTAGCATATTATCAAGTGTAAAGAGATGTATTGATGGAAAAAGAAGAAGATTTAGTATATAAAAATAGCGTACCAGA
>CBETOJ010000168.1:0-4396 GCA_965537725.1 uncultured Campylobacterales bacterium
GTTTACGGATTACTGTGAAGAATCAGTTAGATTTTAGCCCCGAAAGTTGAGTAATATAACTATTTTATCGAAAATTAGATTTTACGCAACAAGAGGTGAAAAGTTGTCTTATTAAGAAGTATGGTTGAATTTATTAGGTGGATAGAAAAAGTTATTTTATAATTGATAAAACATTTGGATATTTACCTTGGAAATCACTAATTATGATTTCCAAGCTGGAAAGAAAACTAAGAGATATTTACTTTTACCTCTTCATTTACAACATCAAATTCTACACTATTCCCATCAACTATTTTATCTTCTAAAATAAGATCAGCCAGTTTATCTTCAACTATTTCATATAAAGCACGTTTGAGTGGTCTTGCACCATAGACTGGATCAAACCCTGCATCTGCAATGTATCTTTTTGCATTTTGTGTTAGAGTCAGTGTAATATCTTTACTTGCTAATTTTTTAGCAATTGATCTAAACATAATATCTACGATACTAGTAATCGCTTCAAGTCCAAGTTGTTCAAAGATCACAATATCATCAAGCCTATTTAAAAATTCTGGTCTAAAATGACCTTTGAGTTCGATAAGAACTTCCTCTTTTCTTTGTTCTTTTTCTTCTATTTCAATAATTTTTCTACTTCCAATATTTGAAGTCAAGATAATAATAGTATTTTTAAAATCTACTGTTACTCCTTTATTATCAGTAAGTCGTCCATCGTCTAATACTTGTAAAAGAATATTAAATACATCAGGGTGAGCCTTTTCTATCTCATCAAAAAGGATTACACTATATGGTCGTCTTCTCACCGCTTCAGTAAGTTGACCTCCCTCTTCATATCCTACATATCCTGGAGCCGCACCCACAAGTCTACTTGCGCTGTGTTTTTCCATATATTCAGACATGTCAAATCTTACTAAGGCTTTTTCATCATCAAATAAAAATCTTGCAAGAGTTTTTGCACTTTCTGTTTTACCAACTCCAGTTGGTCCAAGGAACATAAAGCTTCCTATTGGTCTAGTCTCATCTGAAAGTCCAGCTTTATTTCGCTTAATTGCTCTAGAGATCGCTTTTAAAGCTTCATCTTGACCAATAACATCTTGTTTTAAAACATTTTCTACTTCTAAAATTCTTTGTTTTTCATCTTTCATCATTTTATTTACAGGGATTCCAGTCCAACGACTAACAATACTTGCAATTGATTCTTCATCAACAAAGTTTTTAAGGAGCGTTCCAGACTCTGTCATCTTTTCCCATTTTGCTTCATTTTCTTTGATCTTAGCTTCAAGTTCTGGGATTTGACCATATTCTATACTGGCTGCTTCTTCATATTTACTTTCTCTTTTTGCTCGTTCTGCTTTACTTCGAAGCTCATCGATTTGTGTTTTAATCGTAGAGATTGAGTTAAAGGTCTCTTTTTCTGTATTAAATTGAGATTCTAAACTTCTTTGTTTCTCTTTTAGGTCACTCAACTCTTTTTCGATCTCAGTAAGTCTTGCTTTATTTGAACTAGATCTATCCATTTTTAATGCTTCTTTTTCCACTTCTAAAGTACCAATTGCTCTTTTAGTTGTAGATAGTGGCATAGGTTCAGATTCAATTTGCATTTTAAGCTCAGCTGCTGCCTCATCAATTAAGTCGATTGCTTTATCTGGTAAAAATCTATCAGTGATATATCTATCACTTAGTTTAGCTGCACTGACCAGAGCACTATCATTAATAGTTACATTGTGGTGGGTTTCTAGCTTTTCTTTAATACCACGTAAAATCTGTAAAGCTTCATTGACACTTGGTTCATTTACATTAACTGGTTGAAATCTTCTTTGCATTGCTGCATCTTTTTCAAAGTATTTTCTATACTCTTTTAAAGTAGTTGCTCCGATTGTATGAAGTTCCCCTCTAGCAAGTGCTGGTTTTAAGATATTTGCTGCATCCATAGAACCTTCACTAGCCCCAGCTCCAATAATAGTATGGATCTCATCAATAAAGAGGATAATATTTCCTTGTTTTTGTACCTCTTTAATAACTGCTTTTAACCTATCTTCAAACTCTCCTCTATATTTTGCCCCAGCGATCATCGCTGACATATCAAGAGCGATCACTTTTTTATTTTGTAAGCTTGTAGGAACATCTTTATCAACAATTCTTTGAGCTAGACCTTCAGCAATAGCTGTTTTACCAGTTCCAGGCTCCCCTAGTAAAATAGGGTTGTTTTTAGTTTTTCTAATTAAGATCTGCATCATTCTTTGGATCTGTTCATCTCTACCAATCACAGGATCAAGTTTCCCATCAATCGCTTTTTTATTAAGATCTATTCCATATTTTGAAAGTGCTTCAAGATTATCATCACTACTTTGTGAATCAACCTTTGCTCCACCTCTTATAGATTCAAGCTCTTTTTTTACTTCTACTAGATCTACATATTTCCCTAAAATATCTTTAAATACTTGCAGCTTTAGATTTGCAACAAGCCATGTATCTACTGCTATAAAGTTATCTCCAATACTTGCCATAAGACCACTTGCATTATTAAGACTCTCCACTGCATTTCTACTGATCTTAATATTATTTTTAGCCACTGTACTTGAGGTTGGTAGTTTTCCTGCAATACTTTTTGCTTCTAATTCAATAGCAGTTTTATCTATATTCATTTTATTTAAAAGTTGATTTAACACACTATTAGTATTAGTTAAAAGTGCCCAGAGGATATGTACCACTTCAACTTCAGAGTTTTTATTATGTAATGCAAGAGAGAGTGAAGACTCAATGGTTTCTTGCATTTGATTTGTTAGTTTTTCAAAAATATTGTTTGACATTTTTATATTTCCTTTAAAATTTATATTGGCACTATTTAACTTTAAGTGCTAATATAATTATAACACTTTAGTGTATCTTTGTCAAGTTTAAATTAAAAAGAAAAAAAGCAAGGTGTGTTATACCTTGCTTGAATAAGTTAAGAAACTCTATATTATAAACTACAATTATATCCATTAACCGTATGAACTTCTTTTAAGCCGCAGTTAGAACATATATATTCTACATCAGCTGTTCCACTACATCCATGCTTTCTTAAAAGATTTTTTTCTATAGGGTTTACATAAAAAGTGGTTCCCGTATTTTCATCTTTAAAACTTTTTGTTGTGGCATGGCATGCAGGGCAAGTGCCATTTTCTAAAAGTTCTTGTCGAGACTTTTTTGATTTAAAATATAAAAGAATAGAAAATACGGTTATAAGGAATAATAAAAGAAGAGCTATAACCGTATACATAAATTATTTAACTATTACGTAGTTTTTCATAACCTCTTCAAGTCTTTTCATATTTTCGCTACTTGGAGGTGTTAAAGGGAGTCTATACTCTAGTGTTTCAGTAAGTCCTACTATATACATCGCTGCTTTGATTGGAATAGGGTTACTTTCACAAAATAAAATAGAATTTATTTGGTAAAGTTTATTACTAAGCTCTCTTGCTTCGTCATATTTTCCATCTAGTGTAAGATGTACTAGTGAACTTTTAAGATCTGGTAAAAGATTTGCAGTTACTGAAGTGACACCTGCTCCTCCTGCACACAACATTGGAAAATCTATAGCATCATCTCCACTTAGTACTTTAAGTTCACTTCTTTGTGATACAAGTTCAGTTGTTCTATCTAAACTTCCTGTCGCTTCTTTTATTCCATAGAGATTTGGACAATCATCAAAAAGTCTGATAACAGTATCCGCTACAATATCAACTCCTGTTCGACCAGGTACATTATATACCATTACCCCGATTTCAGGTACCGCATCAGCGATCGATTTATAGTGTTGATAAAGTCCCTCTTGACTTGGCTTGTTGTAATATGGTGTTACAGAAAATAGTGCATCTACCCCACATTTTTGAGCATGTTTTGCGATCTCTATAGCTTCTGCTGTTGAGTTGCTTCCAGCACCTGCAAGAACTTTTGTAGAAGTGTTTTTTGTCACTTCAACTGCAATTTCAATACATCTTTTGTGTTCATCGTGTGTGAGAGTTGCACTTTCACCTGTTGTTCCAACTGGACATACTGCATCTATTCCATTATCACATTGTCTTTGAATAAGCTTCGCATAGGTTTGCTCATCGAGTTTTCCATTTTTAAATGGAGTGATAATAGCAGTGGTTGCTCCTGTTACAATTGTCATTTATATTCCTTGACTCTAGTTTATATTTTGCGATTGTATCAAATCTTGTATAATATTCAAATGAATCAAGAACTTAAAGCTTTTAGACAACTAAAGAATATACAAACCCAAATAAAAGAGTTGAAAGAGCAATAAACACTTCAGATGTACCATTTTCACTTCCAAGTAAACCTATTCTCACTTGATTCAAGGCAACAAAAAAACCAACTATGATTAAAGCAAATAGTAGTTCCATAACGTACT
>CBETOJ010000169.1:0-4354 GCA_965537725.1 uncultured Campylobacterales bacterium
AAAAAGATTTAAATGCTTATGTTGAAGGGTTTGAGCTTGGAAACTATAATTTTAAAAAATATAAATCAAAAAAAGATGACAAAAAAGAGAAAAATGTTTATATTGAAGTAAGTGAGATTGATAAAAAAACTCAAAAAGAGTTTGAAAGATCAGTATCAATTTGTGAATCGATCAACATGGCAAGAGATTTTGTAAATACACCACCAGATGATTTTTATCCAGCTGTTATGGCCGAAGAAGCGATCCAAATAGCAAATGAGAATAAACTAGAGTGTAAGATCTTTGATGAAGATTATTTAGAAAGCTCTGGTATGGGTTCTATGCTAGCAGTAGGACGTGCTAGTAGACACAAATCAAAGCTTATTCACCTTACATATAAGCCTAAGAAAAAAGCTTCAAAAAAAGTAGTACTTATTGGAAAAGGACTTACATATGATAGTGGTGGACTTAGTTTAAAACCAGGCGATTATATGGTAAGTATGAAGAGTGATAAGAGTGGTGGATGTTGTGTTCTTGGTACGATGAATACAATCGCATCGCTTGGACTTGATATTGAAGTTCATGGTATCGTTGGAGCAGTTGAGAATATGATCGGTGGGGATGCATATAAACCAGACGATGTATTAACAGCTAGAAATGGCCAAACTATTGAAGTGAAAAATACTGATGCCGAGGGTAGATTAGTTCTTGCAGATTGTTTGTGTTATGCACAAGATGAGATTGATGATATTGATTATATCATGGACTTTGCAACTTTAACAGGAGCTTGCGTTGTAGGTGTGGGTGAATATACTAGTGGTATTATGGGTAATAATTCAAAACTAAATGACAAAGTAGTAAAGTGTGCTCACGATGGTGGAGAGCTTGCTACGAAGCTTGACTTTAATAGATACCTTAAAAAGACACTAAAAAGTGATGTTGCAGATATCTGCAATATTTCCAATACAAGATATGGTGGAGCTATAACTGCAGGGATGTTCTTAGAGAGTTTTATTGCAGATGATAATAAACAAAAATGGGTACATGTAGATATTGCTGGGCCAGCATTTGTAGATCGTGCTTGGGGATACAATCCAGCTGGTGGAAGTGGAGCTGGAATTAGATTAGCAATTGAATTTTTAGAAAGTTTATAAAATGGACCTAGACTCTATTAAAGATGACGCTCATCTTGATCTTGAAGAGCTAGCCAAAAGAAGAGCTGAAGTATATTTAAGTGAACAGTTTAAAAACCTTATTAAAGATGCTGAAGCTCATATAGAATCTATAGAGCCAGATGATTTGGATCTTGAAGATTTGAATCTTTTATTATTAGATGTACGAGAGCCTGAAGAGTTTGCAAGTGGATATTTACGAAAAGAGAAGCATCTTACAATACCAAGAGGAAAGCTAGAGTTTGTAGCTATCAAAAAGATTCATCAGCAATATGGTCATGATATCCCAATTGTTACATATTGTTTTAAGGGGCCACGTGGACTTTTAGCAGCAGAACAGCTTAAAAAAATGGGTTTTAAAAATGTGAAATATTTAAATGGTGGTTTAGTAAATTGGCTAGATTCAGGGAGAACTTTACGAAGTTATTTTGGTCAAATAGGACTTGTGGAAAAGAGAGTATAGACTCTCTTTTTAAACATCACACTCTTTTAATAGAGGATCATCATGATCAATATATGCCATAGTTCTTAAATGGCATTGATACTCTTTTAAATCAAACTCTTTGACTCTTGCAACTCCATCTTCAATTGCAGCTTCTGCAACAGCACTTGCAACCCAGATAAGCACCTCTTTATTAAATGGTTTTGGAATAATATGGTTTTTCCCATAAGTAAGATCAGGATCATTATAAGTAGCTTTGATATAGTATGGAATTGGTTCTTTGGCAAGTTTTGCTAAAGCTTTAGCTGCAGCCATTTTCATATTTTCAGTGATACTTGAAGCTTGTACATCTAATGCACCTCTAAATATAAAAGGAAAACCTAATACATTATTTACTTGGTTTGGATAGTCACTTCTGCCTGTTCCAATAATAGCATCATCTCTTACTTCAAGTATCTCTTCAGGCATAATTTCAGGAGTTGGATTGGCTAAAACAAAAATAATAGGATCTTTTGCCATAGAAGCTACCATCTCTTTAGAGACAGTTCCAGCTTTACTAAGCCCTAGTAATACATCAGCATCTTTAATTGCTTCTTCTAAAGTAGTAAAATTTGTTTGAGATATAAACTCTTTTTTATACTCATAAATATTATCTCTTTTGTGATTGATCACTCCTTTAGAGTCACACATAATAATGTGTTGTACTCCTAGGTTTCGATACATTCTAGCACAACTCATTGCAGCACCACCAGCTCCACTAATCACTACTTTGATATCTTCTATTTTTTTATCTACAAGCTCAACAGAGTTCATAAGTGCAGCAGTTGTAATAATCGCAGTTCCATGTTGATCATCATGCATCACAGGGATATTGACCCGTTTTTGAAGCTCCTGCTCAATTTCAAAACATTTTGGGGCACCTATGTCTTCTAAATTGATTCCTCCAACACTCGGGGCAATTGCTGCACACACATCGATGATGCTTTTTGCATCATGAACATCAAGTTCAAGATCTATCCCATCTACATTGGCAAACTTTTTAAAAAGGACCACTTTCCCTTCCATTACAGGTTTTGCTCCAAGTGGACCAATATCTCCAAGTCCTAAAACGGCACTCCCATCACTAATAACTGCTACAGTATTTCCTTTTGCAGTATATTTATAAGCTAAGTGTGGATTTTTTTCAATTTCTAGACAAGGTACAGCAACTCCAGGTGAATATGCGATTGAGAGGTCCTTTTGGGTTTCACACTCTTTTTTTACATGGGTACTTATTTTCCCACCTTTATGATATTCTAAAATCTCTGTATCTGTTAGTTTCATAACCTATCCTATATATTGAAGTAATAAGCTGAAATTATAACAAAATCTATTTGTATTTTATGTTAGGTAAGAGTATAGTAAAAGCACTTCCAGAGTTTAGTTTACTTGACACTTCTATTGTCCCTTTCATCATTGTGATGATCTGCTTTGATATTGAAAGTCCAAGTCCTGCACCCAAAGAGCTTCCTTTGCTTTTATTGTTATTACACATTGTAAAATTATTAAATATAATAGGAAGATCGCTCGATGCGATTCCTATACCTGTATCATAAATAACGATTATAAGATCAAGGGAGTTTTTATTTTTATTGGCTGTATTAATTTCAACACGTACATATCCAGAATGAGTGAATTTAATAGCATTATCTATAATATTTTCTACAGCTTGATTAAATCTGATTTGATCAATATAAAGTTGAAATTTTGAAAAATCATCATCGATTTTCATAATAAAGTCAATATTTTTGTTAGAGCTTAGTGTTTTGTATTTTTTATTATATGTTGTGAGTATTTTTGATAGGTCTGTAAAGTGCTCATTGAGTTCAAATTCACCTGATTCTATTTTAGCAATATCTAAGACATTATTGATAACATCAGAGAGTGATTCTATAGAATGAAAACTTTTAATGAGGTATTTTTTTTGTTTAGAACTTAGATCGGTTTTTTCTAATAACTGTAAAAAACTAATGAGTTCATTCATTGGAGTTCGTATTTTATGTGACATGTTTGATAAAAACTTATCTTTGAGTCTATTTGCAAGAAGGGTTTGGTTATTTGATTCAAGAAGCTCTTCTTGTGTAGTATTGAGTTTTTCAAGAGTAAGGATAATAGAGTTTTGAATTTCACCTAGTTCATTAAATCTATTTTTATTCCCTTTGACTTGATTAATAAGCTCTTTTAATTCTATATTTTGGGATGAAAACTCTAAAAGAAGTTTATTGAGGTTATTAAAAGGCTTTAAAATCTTACCAATAAAATAATAGATAAACCCTCCTGATAATATGAGCAAAAAGATGATAATATAGTTTTGTTTTGTTTTTTGTTTTAATATCTCCTGTTGTTTGAATTGAAGATTTACATAATATGATAAGTTTTTATTGATATTGATTTTTGTAAAATAGCTTTCAAAGTTTTCGTCAAAGTTATTTATAAATGAACCGTTTTTTTGAAACTCCATATAAAGATGATCAATTGAGAGAGAGTTTAAAAAGTTTTTATCTATTATATGTGAAGTGATCACATATCCTATAAGAGTAACATCATATTTATAGATAGGCTTGATGGTCATTAGTTGATATTTTTTATCAAAATATACTGTGTAAGGATTTTGTTGAAAGTTTGTTTCTTCTAAAATAAAATCTAAATTTGTATCTTTAATGGAATCATTAAAATGAAATTCATCACTTGCACGTGTTAAAATAACCCCTTTTGCATCAGT
>CBETOJ010000170.1:0-4333 GCA_965537725.1 uncultured Campylobacterales bacterium
AGACTTGATCAGTTTTTAGGAAACTCTGAAACAGGTTTATATAATGGACTGGGATGGAGATATCAAGGGTTTATCGAAGATAGACAAGGGGATCTTCGTCCACAAAGTTATGAAGAGACCCATTTTTGTATAGGGTGTCATAATAATATAGGGGCTATTGCTGATTCCACTTTTGTATTTCAAAGAAAACTTGGACACGATTCTTTTCAAAAAGGGTGGTACCACTGGAGCCAAAAAGGTCTAAAAGGGATCACAGATCGAATGCTAAAAAATGGTGATACAGAATATGTACAATATCTAAAAACTAATAACGCTGGAGATGAGTTTAGACAAAATCAAGAGGTGATGGAAAAGTTTTTTGTAAAAGGTTGGGAAAAAGATAAAGAGAATATTCAAAAAGATCTTATTGAAAAACTAGAAAATCCTAATATTTATCAAAAACAGTATTGGAAACTCAAAAGAGATGAAGTTAAAAAACTTCAAAAAGATATATCACATTTGATCCTACCAAGTCCTAAAAGAGCAATAGAATTGAATAAAGCTTATAAAGTGATCGTAGATGAACAAAGTTATATCTATGGACGTGAACCTCATATAAAACCTCTAACAAATGTCCATAAAGAGATAAAAGATGGACAAATGACACAACTACAAAAAGTGTATAATGAATAAGAAAAATTTATCTGTAACCAAAAAGTAATCCAGTTGTACTAAAATGCCGAGTTAAATACATCACTAGGAATATCACCATATGATAAATATTGAAAAAGAGATAATTAAAAAATTTCCAAACCTGAGTAATAGAGCTCCTATGCTTCAAAAGTCTTTATTTAAAATCGCGCAAAAACTTGTCCACGAGGATCAAGTGAATGCTTTTTTAAAAGAAAATGGTCATCTTAAAGGATTTGACTTTTTAGAAGCGGTGCTGGATTATTTTAAATTTGATTTTTCATATTCAAGTAGGGATATAGAGAATATTCCATCTCATGGAAGAGTTGTGATCATATCAAACCATCCTTTAGGTGCTCTTGATGCACTTTGTCTTTTAAAACTAGTAGGGAGTGTAAGAAAAGATGTAAAGATCGTAGCTAATGATTTTTTAGCAGGGATTGATGCCCTAGATTCACTTTTTATCAAAGTAGATAATTTCCAAACCAAACAAGCAAAAGAGAATATTAAAAATATCTATGCTGCACTTGATAGAGAAGAAGCTGTTATTATCTTTCCAGCAGGAGAAGTGAGTCGTGTCTCTCCAACTGGAGTCAAAGATGGAAAATGGCAAAAAGGGTTTTTAAAGTTTGCGCAAAAATCAAAAAGTCCAATTTTACCAATTCTAGTAGATGCAAAAAACTCGAAAACATTTTATACAGTATCTGTTTTAAATAAAACTTTTTCAACAATCCTTTTATCTGATGAGATGTTTAAAAAGAAAGATAAAAATATTGCTATCAAAATAGGAAAACTTATTCCACATGAGAATATTACAAAAACAACTTCAACAAAAATAGATATAGTAAATCAATATAAAAAACATCTATATGGTTTAAAAAAAGGGAAAAAACTTTATTTTGATACGATCGATACCATTGCTCATTCTGAAAATAGACAGTTTTTAAAAAAAGAGCTAAAAGAATCTCAACTTATAGGGGAAACCAACGATAGTAAAAAGATCTATCTTTTTGATTATGCATCCGATTCAGCTGTAATAAAAGAGATTGGACGTCTAAGAGAGCTTAGCTTTAGAAAAGTAAATGAAGGGGTCAATAAAAAAAGAGATATTGACCAATACGATCAATACTATAAACATATTGTTTTATGGGATGAAGAGGAATTGGAGATCGTAGGAGCTTATAGAATTGGAAATGGGAAATATATTAAAGAGCATTATGGGAAAGAGGGATTTTACTCAAATACTTTATTTAAATTTCAAGATGAGTTCTTACCATATCTAGATGATGCTATAGAGCTTGGCCGAAGTTTTGTACAACCAAAATATTGGGGTACTAGAGCACTTGATTACCTATGGTTTGGGATTGGAGCATATTTAAAACATAATCCACAGATCAAATATATGTTTGGGCCAGTTAGTCTAAGTGGAAACTTTCCTCAATATGCAAAAGAGCTTATAGTAGACTTTTATCAAAGCTATTTTAGAGCTGAGATAAAATTTGTAGAGCCTATCTATCCATTTGAGTATGAGACTTCAGAGATCGCTTTAAATAATCCATTTCAATTCAATAACTATAAAGAGGATCTGAAACTTTTAAAAAATCAGCTTAAAAGTATGGATCTAGCGATCCCAACTTTATATAAACAATATGGTGAATTATGCGAAGAGGGAGGATTGGAATTTCATGGATTTAATGTGGACCCAGATTTTTCAAACTGTATCGATGGATTTATCATCGTATCAATTGAAAAGATCAAACAATCTAAAGTGGATAGATATATAGGAAAAGAGCAAATTAGTAACTGATTTGTAACTCACAGTAACCAAATTGAAATAATTTTTTTTTATAATTGTTTTGCAATAACCAAAAAGGAACTCTTACATGAAAAAAAACATTGCTAAAATCAAATCTCAGTTCAGTTCAGAAATCTCACAAGCAAAAGCAAACAACTACGAAGCGATCATGCTTCCACTTGAGTGTGAATATGACCCATACTGTCTAAACAATATAGAAGATATCGATCATGTATTAGATATGGCAAATGATTTTGGTTGGGATCAATTTCTTTTAATAGATTTATTAAAAAGAAGTGAAACTTTTATTGATCTTTTTGAATTTGAAGCAGCATAATGTTTGATAAACTAAAACAGAAACTCCAAAAACTTTTTGAAGATGATGAAGCCCAAAAAGAGGAATATAAATCTCTTTTAAAGAAGTTTGAGAAAAAACTTAAAAAGCTTCAAGACAAAGATGATGAGGAATCAAAAGAGGAGATCCTCATCATCGAAAAAACGATCAAAAAAATTAAAAAACATCTCCGTTCATAAAACAATAATCAATATAAGGTTACAATTGTAGATTATTGATATCCACACTTAAGGTAATACTCTCATGGGAAAAAAAATCTATGTTATAGATACAAACGTTATTTTACAAAATCTCCAAAATATATTTAATGTTTCAGATAATGGAACCAATATTGTTGTTATTCCAGAAACAGTTCTTGTTGAGCTTGAGGATAAAAAAAAGCTCTTTAATGAACTAGGCTACCAATCCCGTCAATTTGCCAGATATTTAGCAAAGACAAAAATCAAAGAGGTGGTTCATAAAAAAAACTTCAAAGTAGTAAAACTTTATGATGAACAGATTGAGATTCATATCATCTCAAAAGACAAATACGAAAGTGAGATGTTAGCTCATAATATTGCTGAAAGTAATGATAAGAGAATTATTGAAGTTGCCGAAGTTGCAAGGGATTATTATAAAGGGGAGAAGATCATATTTCTCTCTATTGATATCTATGCAAGAACTTTTGCACTTTTAGCAAATATCAAAACTGAGACACTCCATGAAGATAAAGCCGATATCCCTACTTTTGAATTTATTAAAAAAATAGAACTTGATTCAAGCTACTTTAACTCTTTACATCTTTCAGATATTCGACAGTTTGATGAAGAATATACAGTTCAAAACTTTTGTTATGAGTTTTTATCCCCTGATGGGAATAGCACTTATGCAGTGATAATTAATGAAAGAGTCCACTTAATAGAAGATAGTGAATTTCATCCTTTAGTGATCCGTCCAGCGAATCTTAAACAAAAGTTCTTTTTAAAAGCGATCCTTACTAATATGTACAATCTACTTGTGATCGATGCAAAAGCAGGGTCAGGAAAGACCTTAATGTCAGTAGCTAGTGCTATGAGGCTCATTGATGTTGGTGCTTATGAAAAGATCGTCTATGTAAGAAACTCTATCGAATCACTTGATAAAGGTGCAGATGTGGGATACCTTGCAGGGAATGATGAGAAATTTCGAATCTATAATATGGCCCTTTATGATACTTTAGAATTTATTGGGAAAAAGAAACTTAAAAAGAATGAAAGCAGAGATAATCCAGAATCGATCCATTCAAAAATAGATGAACTTATCTCAAAATATAATATTGAGATGTTATGGCCAGGGGAAGCAAGAGGACGGACTTTAAGTGATGCTATTGTGATTATGGATGAGTGGCAAAATAGTTCAGAAAACACTACACAACTTATCCTCTCACGACTTGATGAAAGCTGTATGGCTATAGTGATAGGATCAAATAGACAGATAGATAATCTATACTTAAATAAATATAATAATGGTCTTACTACACTTATGAAACAAACAAA
>CBETOJ010000171.1:0-4316 GCA_965537725.1 uncultured Campylobacterales bacterium
CATACCACCTTCCACTTCAGGACAAAAAGGATATATCTCATACTTTTTATAAAGTTTATCTATGATCTCTTGCTCAAACCCATTATGAGACCCATTATATTTTACTAATTCACCCAGTAAACAGCTACTTACTAATAACTTTTCTTTCTCCATTTTTTCTCCATAAAAAAACCCCAGCAAAATTGCTGGGGTTTAAAACACAAATCTCCAAATTTTATTTAAACAAAGAGAAAAGTGTGTTTGACGAAGGAGTTTACTCATAGTAAATACTGAGGAAATAAACTCTTTTATCAAAGTTTAAATAAAATTTTAAACTTTTGCTTCCTCTCTTCTTTGTAAATACTCCCACTGAGCATCAACTCTTTTTTGCCACTCTTCAATTAGATATTCATTTTCTGCTTTGAATAAGTGTTTAAATCTTGGTTGAACCCCTAAATAATCTCTTACTGGAACAATATTTTTTGGTCTGTAAGTGATATTTAACTCTTTTCCATCAATAATCTCATATAATGGGAATACTAATGAATCAGTAGCCATATCAGATACTTCGATTGTTTGGTGAATTGGAAATTTCCACTCAGTTGTACAAGCAGACATAGCATTGATATACACTGGTCCTTTTGTATCAAAACCTTTTTGGATCTTTTTCACCATGTCTTTCCATTTATTTGGAGCAACTTGTGCTACATAAGGAGATCCATGAGCTGCCATAATTTGAAGCATATCTTTTTTGTTTTGTTTTTCACCATATGAGTGAGATCCTGCTGGAGTAGTAGTTGCACTTGCCCCAATAGGTGTAGCTGATGATCTTTGACCACCAGTATTTGCATATACTTCATTATCAAGACATACATACATCATGTCATGACCTCTTTCAAAACATCCGCTTATCCATTGGAAACCAATATCATAAGTTGCACCATCTCCACCAAAAGATACAAATTTTGGCTCTGGCTCATCAGCTTTGATTCTTCCTTTTGCTCTAAGCGCTTTATTTGCAGTTTCTGCTCCAGCAATTGCTGTAGAAGAGTTCTCAAATCCAATATGGATCCATGAACAATCCCATGAAGTGTGTGGATAGATAGCTGTACAAACCTCTAAACATCCAGTTGCAGCTGATACTACTAAGTTATCATTTGTTGCATTTAAAATTTCTCTTACAATAATAGAGTGCGCACATCCTGGACAAAGTACGTGAGCCCCTTCAAATCTCTCAGCCGCAGTAGAGAAAGTCTTAAGATTCTTGATCTGCTTATTTCCTTGCGGTTTATTTAATAAACTACTCATTTTCTATCCTTATGCTTTATAGTATTTTAATTCTGGGCCTCTAACACCAATCCATCTTTGGATCGTTCCGTCAAGTTTACCAGCTTCTACTTCTTTTTGTGCGTGTCTAAAAATATCACTTAAGTTTGCAATATTGATATCTCTTCCACCTAGTCCATAAATAATGTTACTTAAAAGTGGTCTTGCACTTGTATTAAATAGTGCTGCCGCAACATCATTGTATAATAAACCAGTTTGCCCACCAGGAGCACTTCTATCCATACATACTACAGCTTTTGCGTTTTGTAATTTTTCGGCTAATAATTCAAGTTGAGTTGGTCTAAAAACTCTTGGCATTAATACACCAGCTTTGATCCCCTCTTCTCTCATCCTATCAGCAGTCACTTGCGCAGTTTGATACGTAGTACCCATACATACGATAACAACTTCAGCGTCATCTAATTTATGAGTCTCTATCATATTATATTTTCTACCACTTACTTTTTCATATTCTGCAAATACTTCTTCGATAACTGAAACAGAATCCATCATCGCTTTGTTTTGTTTTGCTTTATGCTCAAAGTGCCAATCTGACTCAGTTTGAACACCGTGAGTTACAGGCTTGTCAAAGTTAAGCATAGAGTTCATCTCTTTAAAATCACCTACAAAGTCATAAGCTACATCATCTTGTAATGGTCTTACGTTTTGTGCTTTATGTGAAGTTAAAAATCCATCTTGGTTTACAATAACTGGAAGTCTTACATTATGGTTCTCACCAATTTTAAAAGCACAAAGTACTAAGTCATAAGACTCTTCAGGTGTACACGCATCAATTGAGATCCAACCAGACTGGTTAGCAAGATACATATCAGAGTGGTCACCATTTACATTAAGTGGTGCTGCTAAAGCTCTATTAATCATACATAAAACAATTGGCAATCTCATACCAGCTGCTTGATATAAAGTCTCAACCATCAATGCAAGACCTTGTGAAGAAGTTGCTGTTGCTGATCTAGCTCCAGCAGCTGCAGCTCCAATACATCCTGACATCGCTGCATGCTCAGACTCTGTCATGATCATTTCACCATCAACGTAACCATTAGCATGATGAGATGCATATGCTTCAACTGTACCAGTTGAAGGAGTAATAGGATAAGCTGAAACTACATCAACACTTGCTTGTCTTAATGCATGAGAGTTGGCAACATTTCCGTCCCAAACTTCTACTTCATTTAATTCCATCTTTCTTTTATTTCTATACATTGTATTATTCACCTTTCTTTTGCTTCTCTGGCCACTGAGTCAGAGCATCTTCATTTTTAGTATTTTCATCAAACATGATAAGTGATTTAGGGTTTGTAGGACAAACTTCAGAACAGATTCCACACCCTTTACAGTGATGATAATCGATCCCAACCATCTCTTTTTCTCTTGAAATAATAGAAGAATCTGGACAATATAACCAACAATTTTGACAGTCAATACAAAGATCAACATTCCAAACTGGTTTTACAACTCTCCAGTCTCCAACATATTTATTGATAGAGTTTGTTTCAGCATTTGCTCTATCCTCAGGGTGAACATCTACTACTGTATGGTCAATATCACCTTCAAAAGAATAACACGCAGCTCCTAATACTAGATCATCCCAACCTTTATTCCAAATTGAATCTTCTCCAAAGTCACTTTTATATAATTTTTCTACAACTTCACTTTTATGTGCCATCAGTTACTCCTATTGTACTTCATCGTATGCACGTTGAATAGCCAACATATTTGCATCGACGATTTTTTCTGGTAATTTGCTAAGAACTTTTTTCATAGCTGTTTTAAACTCTTCAATTGGGAAGATACTTGAAATTTTCATAAAAGCACCTAATACTGGTGTATTTGGAATTGGCCTACCAATAGTTTCTTGTGCTATTTTTAAGCAGTCAACTACATATACATTGTCTTCTTTCCCTTGTAGTTCTGGGATAAGAGAGATAAGTTCATTTTTTGGAAGATGAGAAGTAATAATATATTTTGTTTTCTCAGTACAGTCCTCTGTAATATTATCTGTATATGCCAACCCTGGATCTATAACAAATACAAAGTCTGGTACCATATATCTTTCGTGGTTTAATAATTCGTTGTCATCTACTCTATTATATGCAGTCATACCTGCACCTCTTTTCGCAGAACCATAAAATGAAAATGCTTGCACTTGCTTACCTGTCGCAGCCAATACTGATGCTAACCCCTTAGCTCCAGTAACCGCCCCTTGTCCAGCACGGCTGTGCCATCTTATTTCTAGCATTTTAACTCCTATATTAAAATTAGTTTTACAATGTTCACTAAACTGTGAGTATGAAATTTATTGTAAGCAAACGGAACTTAGACTATGCTTTAGAAATAAGGCTTTTTATCAAATTAACAGCCCCTAAAGTATCTGAACAAACGTTCACTGTATATTTACATAGTTCCTCTTCTTTTCCGTATCCACATAAAACTGCTATAGAGCTTATATTTGCTTTATTTGCAGCAATCAAATCAAGTTTTGTATCTCCTATCATAAATACATTTTTTGAAGGAGTTATTTTGAGTTTTTCACATGCTTTTATTATAGGTTCAGGATAAGGCTTTGGGTTATCCACATCTTGACGTCCAATCACTGTATCAAAGTAATGATCTAAGCCAAATTTTTCTAAAAGCTCTATTGTATATTTTGTTGTTTTTGTAGTTACCACTCCAAGTGTTGCGAAACTTTTTGCGACTTCTATAGATTTTTGTGCATTTTCTAAAAGAGAAGTTTGCTCACGTGCTATTTTTCGATAGTTTTTTTTGTAACTATCCACAAAATCCCAAACTCTTTGCTTCGGTACTCCCAACTTATCAAACTTATAATCCAATGGATACCCAATGAGATCAATAATATCTTGCCTTGTTTTAGTAAATTCAAAGTTTTGATCTTCAAAAGCAAATAAAAAAGACTCCACTATCGCATCTGTGCTTTCTATTAAAGTTCCATCCATATCAAATAAAATTGTTATATTATTCATTGACTTTTA
>CBETOJ010000172.1:0-4293 GCA_965537725.1 uncultured Campylobacterales bacterium
TTCCACAAAATTATAAGGAAAAAAATATGGCAACTATCATTGAATTTATGAAAGAAAATGAACTTACATGGCAACCATCTTTTAGTGGTGAGCTTGAGGGCGGACTTTATGGATATAGAGGAGCAATTATTGTTGAAGAGGGAAAACAAATCTCTCCAGATAGAAAACTTCCTCCAAAAATCCAAGCAAAACAAGTTATTTTAGTAACTGAGGGTGAAGTAGTTAAATTCTTTACTTGCGAATTAGAAAGTTTTCACCACAAAAACATAGTTTTCCTCTTTATAAGGTTCTTTGCTGAACGTACCAAGTCCAAGTTTTGAAAAGATAAGATCATTACTTTGTATAAAAAAATCTTTATAGCTTGAAAATTTTTTCGCGTAGTTTAATGTGTCTTCTTTTGTTGCAGTTACCATTTTTACTTCTCTTCTTTTTTTCCATATACTTTGTTTGTATAGTATACAATAATTGCAGCATATGCAAGAGACACTGATATCATAATGTAATAAATGTTTTCCATATACTTCCTTTATTTGTAAACTAAAATCATCTACAAGGATGCAATTTCTATTCCATAAAATTTACAAGTTTGTCGATCTCCTCTTTGCTAAAACCAGCTTGCTGCCTTGCTGTAACATTTACATGTTTGTTATTTTGAAAGGAATTTGGATAGATTGATGTTACAATTTTGAAATAATCACACGAAAAGTTCTCTTTATTTGCACATCCGTATTTATACCAATGATCTCCTTTTTTTACATGATCGATCTCTTCGTTTAAAATAATATGAAGAAGATCAATCACTTTTTGTGTATTTGGGATAAACTTTAGTTTATCTATAAGCATCTGATTTGTATCAAGTCCATTGGCTTCCATATATCTAGGGATCAAAGCCATTCGTGGAATAAACTCCAAGCTTTTCATACTTGCATCAAAAAGCCCTTGATGTACAGGAATATCTCCATAACTTATATCATATTCGCTCATAAGCTCGCAAATCATCTCAAAATGTCTCACCTCATCATCAGCCACTTCCATCCAATCCTCATAATAGGCTCTTGGAAGCCCACGAAACCTATAACAGGCATCTAAAGCTAGATCAATCGCACTATATTCAATATGGGCGATCGCATGAAGAAGATTTCCCATCCCCTCTTTTGTTTGAAGGTTTTTTCTATGGGGTACTTTTGTAGGATATACAATAGTGCAGTGTTTCTCAAATGATGGGGTTTTAAAAACTATCGGCTCTTTTTCTGAGATAAAGTCGATATTTGGTGAGCCTAAAAACTCTTGATAAAACTCTTTAAAGCTTTGAAGTTTTTTTTCAATATCTGTTTGCAATAAAAGCGCTTCTAAAACACAAAAAAAATCCATTTGAAATAATTTTCCTTTATAATACAATATAAATTTTAGCATTATTATGCTATCGTTAAATGATATAGATTCTAGCACATTAGGAATTAAAATGAAATATTTGGTCGTAGACGACTCAAAAATGGCACGAAAGATCATCAAAAACAATCTTCTTTCGTTATTAAGTGATTCAATTGAGATCATCGAAGCACAAAATGGGAAAGAAGCAGTTGAGCAGTATAAACAGTATCAGCCACAGATTTGCTTTATGGATCTTACCATGCCTGTAATGGATGGTTTTACTGCCATCTCAAAGATTTGTGATTATGATAAAGAAGCAAAAATCATAGTAATTAGTGCAGATATTCAAGAGCTTTCTATGAAAAAAGCAAAAGAGAATGGTGCTTTAGGTTTTATCAAAAAACCAGTCAATATAGAGAGCTTAAAAAGTATGCTAACAACTTTAGGATTACTATAATGGAAAACCAAATTATACTCAATGATGATGAAAAAGATTGTTTACAAGAGTTGATGAATATCGCATATGGATTTGCTACTGCTTCTATTTCTGAGATACTTGGTAAGTTTGCAACTCTTAGTATCCCAAAGATCAATACTATCTCATCAAAAGAGCTTAATAGCTATCTTAATGAAAAACTACTTTCCCATAAAAAATATTATATTTGTAATCAACTGATCAATGGACACTTAAGTGGTGAAAATATTTTTCTCATCGATGAGAGATCGAGTCAAAATCTAGCACGTGAGTTTAATGATCATTTAGAGCATATCGATGAAAATGAGCTTAAAGACGTTGTCTTAGAGATCACAAATATCCTCTCCTCTGCAACTTCAGGAAAACTTGCTTCTTTAATAGATGCATCTGTTTCTTTTAATGCTCCACATATCACAAAAATAAAATCCCTTGATCAATTTGATAAACGTTTTGAGAGTGAATATGTCCAAGTGATCATTATAGCAACCGAACTAAACTTCCAAGACCAGAATATAAAAGGTGAACTTATGCTTTTAACGAGAGAAAAATCTTCTCAGTACCTTAAGATGGCTCTTGAAAAAGTACTAGAAGATCTATAGGAAAAATTATGCAAATAGACAATAATGTAATCTTTGATACTGTAAATAATGGGATCATAATTCTAGATGAAGATCTTAAAGTACACGCATGGAATAACTGGCTCCAGATCTTTACAAATATAAAACAAGAAGAGGTCTTAGAGAAAAACTTATATGAACTTTTTCCTTATATCAATGAAAAGAAACTCAAAAGAAAGATCAAAACTGTTCTTGTGACCAATAACGCGTCTTTTATCTCTTTGGATACCAATGATTTTTTGATAGATATTCCAGTAAGTAATATTACCAATAAGATCTTCTCTTCTATGAAACAAGAGGTCACCATACTTCCATATAATATTGAGAAAAAGCTTGTATGTATCTATATCTACGATGTAACAGCTTTATCTGAAATTAACCATATGCTAAAAGAAGCCAATGAAGAGCTAATAGATATGTCCCACAGAGATCCTCTTACACATATTTATAATAGACGTTACTTTGCAGAACAATCGGCAAAACTTCTTTCCTTTTCAAAACGAAATGATCTACCACTCACTATCCTTATTCTAGATATAGATAAATTTAAAGATATCAATGATAACTATGGACATTTTATAGGAGATGAAGTGATCATCAAAGTAGCGAAAACTCTTGAAAAGCATATCCGCCAAAGTGATATTGCTGCTCGTTTTGGAGGGGAAGAGTTTGTGATGCTATTACAAGATTGTGATCTTGAAAATGGTCAAAAGGTAGCTGAGAAAACACGACTTGATATAGAAAATGCCTTTGTAATACTCCCAACAAAAGAGAAGATCAATTTTACAGCTAGTTTTGGAGTAGCTGAATATGACCAACACCAAGATACAAATAATCTTGAACTTACCGTTGCAAGAGCAGATACAGCCCTTTACAAATCAAAAGAGAATGGAAGAAACCAAACAACTTTGGCTGAATAATTAAATAGCCATATTTATAATCTATCTACTTTTAAAAGATCATTGTAAAAAATGATCTTTCCCCCACTTATTAAAACACTTTACTATCAAACAATCATATAATTATGCAACTTAGTTGCATTTAAGTTTTCTTTCTTTATACTTCCATTATTGCAACTAGGTTGCAAAATAAAGCAAGGAGATAGTTTGAAAAAAATATTTTTCATAATGCTATGTACACTCACATTAGTACATGCAAAAAATGAACTATTATTCCAACATGGAATAAAAGAGTATGATAACTCTAAAACAAAAGTTGATGGAAGAAACTTTATCACTGGACTTACTAGCTCATTTGATAATCATAAAGTCTATCTAGGATATCAAAGAGAGGATGTTAACAGAGAACATCCTGTAACAAAAGCTTCTATTGATAGTTTACATGTGGAAAAATACAGTCTATCGTATGGATATAACATTACAAAACAGTTTGACCTACACACTTCATTTATCAAGATCATTGATAATCTTGCTCCAACTGATCAAGGAAAGATCTATGGACTAGGGAGCACTTATAAATTGCCAAAAGGATTTGGTGCTGGGCTTGATTTTTATAGAAGTGATTATGAACAATTTGATGTAAATCAATATGATCTTACACTTTTTAAAGGCTTTAAACTAGGAGAAGTAAAAGGGAAAGCAACAATCATAGCAAAATCTATCCATATAGATGGAGATTCTTATGGGGCTTATAGTTTTACAGATAAAGACTATTTTACAACTGGAGTAAAACTAGGACTTAACTATCATGGATATTTTGGAGGTGTTGGAGCTTTTTTTGGAAAAAGAATGTTTACGATTCTTGATAATGGACATAAAGTACAACACCATGCAATGGAACAAGATGAAACTTATATGTTAAGTCTTGGGA
>CBETOJ010000173.1:0-4260 GCA_965537725.1 uncultured Campylobacterales bacterium
AACTTATGTAGAATAGATAAATTTTTATCTATCTTTACAAAAGGAAAGTATATGAGTATACCAATTCATAAATATGATGTTGTTATTGTAGGGGCTGGACTTGCAGGATGTGCAGCAGCTAGAGAAGCAGCACATGCAGGTTTAAGTGTATGTGTTCTTACAAAACTTCATCCACTAAGATCACACTCAGGAGCTGCCCAAGGTGGGATCAACGCAGCTTTAAGTGAGGAAGACACTGTAGAGCTTCATGAGTTTGACACTGTAAAAGGAAGTGACTATTTAGGTGATCAAGATGCTATTAAATTAATGTGTGAAAAAGCACCAGAGACAATCAGATGGGCAGAGAAAATGGGAGCTGTTTTTTCAAGAAACGATGAGGGGAAGATCGCTCAAAGACCATTTGGTGGACAAAGTAAACCAAGAGCCTGTTTTGCAAAAGATAGAACAGGTCTTACACTTTTACAAACTATCTTTGAACAAGCGCACAGAGACGGAGTTGATTTTAAAGATGAGTATTATGTAGCTGATCTATTATACGAAGATGGTAAGGTTCATGGAGTTGTAGCATATAACTTAGTAGATACAAAACCTATGATCTTTAATGCACGTGCAGTAATGTTTGCAACTGGTGGATATGGACGTGCTTTTAAGATCAATTCAAATGCCCATGCAAACACAGGTGATGCACTTTCAATCGTTGCAAGAAAAGGACTTCCTTTAGAAGATATGGAATTTGTTCAATTTCACCCAACAGGAATTGCAGGATCAGGAGTTCTTATCTCAGAAGCAGCTCGTGGAGAGGGTGGAAGATTGTATAACTCTGAAGGGGAGCGATTTATGGAAAAATATGCTCCAAATAAACTTGAACTTGCTTCAAGAGATGTTGTAAGCCGAGCGATTACACAAGAGATCCTCGAAGGGAGAGGTTGTGGTGTAAATAAAGATCATGTGAAGATCGATCTTACACATCTTGGTGCTGATATTATCAATGAGAGATTACCAGAACTTAGAGACTTAGCGATCACATTTTTGGGACAAGATATGATAGAAGAGCCTATCTCTATTGCTGCAACAGCGCACTACTCAATGGGTGGAATCCCTGTAAATAAAGAGGGGCATGTAAGAAAAAATACAAAAGAGTTTGTTGAAGGATTCTATGCTGCAGGGGAATGTTCATGCGTATCAGTTCATGGGGCAAATAGACTTGGAGCGAACTCAGTGTTAGAAGCACTTTTCTTTGGACGACATGTTGGACAAACAATTGTAGAAGATGTAAAAGCTGGAATCTCTTTTAAAGATGCAAATGAATCGGATGCAGATTATACTTTTAATAAGATCAAAACTATTAAAGAATCAAACGGTAATGAAAAAATCCCTGCGCTTAGAGAAGAGTTACAACAAAGTATGACTGATAATGCAGGGGTATTTAGAACGAAAGAATCACTTATAAAACAACAAGCAAACTTAAGAGAACTTCGAAAACGGTTTGCCAATATTAGAATTGATGATCACTCTACTGTATATAACACTGACCTTCAAGAAGCGATTGAGTTTAGTCATATGCTAGATTATAGTAAGTTTATTGTTGATGGTGCTATTCACAGAGAAGAGAGTCGTGGAGCTCATTATAGAGAGGATTTCCCAACAAGAGATGATGAGAAGTTCTTAAAACACACTATGGCTTATATGGATGAGGATAGAAATATCACTACAGAATATATGGATGTTGTTCTTGGTGATTTTGAACCTACTGAGCGAACATACTAGGAGATAATGATGAGTCATAAACAAGAGATAAAAAGATTAACTTTTAAAGTTTTTAGATTTAATAAAGATATTAATTATCTTCCATATTACCAAACAATTGAAATGGATGTAAATCAAGATGAATTAGTGCTTGATGTAATGAATAGAATCAAATGGGAACATGATGGAAGCTTCACATATAGAAGAAGCTGTAGACATGGAATTTGTGGATCGTGTGCTATAAAAGTAAACCAAAAACCAACCCTTGCTTGCAAAGACAATGTATTTGAACTAGTAGAGATCTTTGGAGAAGAACTTGTAATTGAGCCTCAAGATAAAACAAAAGCATATAAAGATATGGTTATCGATAAAAATAGCTTTTGGGAAAAGTATGATCAAGTACAACCTTATCTTGTGGCAGATATTGAAGAGTTTCCAACACAGGAAAACCTTGTAAGTCAAGAAGATGCAGAAAAGATCGATGAAGCTGATTACTGTATCGCCTGTGGAAGCTGTTTTTATGCCTGTCCTGCAGTTGAAGTAAATGATGAATATATTGGTCCAATGGCACTTACAAAAGCTTGGAGATTTAATGCAGATGTTAGAGACAATGCTCATAATGAGAGACTTGATACCTTACAAAAGCTAGGAAGCGGTATTTGGGATTGTGTAAAATGTAATGAGTGTGCCGAAGCTTGTCCTAAAGAGCTTGATCCAATAGGAAAAATTACAAAGCTCCATTTACAAACCTTTGAAAATGAAAAATCATTAAACAATGTAGCTACAAGACACGCAGTTGGATTTAAATGGTCTATTAAAAAGCATGGTATCTTAGATGAGGGTGAATTAGTACGATATTCTGAAGGAAACTTTGGAGTGATCAAACATATCCCTGAAGCCATTCCAATGTTTTTACGAGGGAAACTTGTAATGCCTTGGAATATGCCAAAATCTAAAAATTTAGATGAAATCAAAAAGCTAGTTGATATCACTTCAACAGCAAAATTTTAAGAAGTAAGGAGCCAAAATGGAAAAATTAAAATACGCTTTATACACAGGTTGTACAGCAAGAGAATCAACTCCAGAACTTCTAATGTCAACACAAGCAATTGCTGATAAACTAGGAATTGAGCTTGTTTTATTAGATGAAGCTTCATGTTGTGGAGCAAGCCATCTACAAGATTTTGATGATATGTTATCACTTGTGCTTAATGCTAGAAATATCGCTTATGCAGAAAAACTTGGACTTACAATGGTAACTATTTGTAATACATGTCAATTAAATACAGCAGTTACAAAAGATAGATTAGATAATGATCCAGAATTAAAAGCAAAAGTAAATGAAAAACTTGCTGAAGTTGGACTAGAATATAAAGGGACAAGTGAAGTAAAACACTTCTTATATGCTCTTCAAGATGAGTATGGATATGACAAAATAGCTGAAGCTGTAACGAATCCAATTGAAGATATTAATGTAGCATCATTTTATGGATGTCATAATATTAGACCAAGTCACTTACAACATAAATCAAATAAAGGTGAAGATCCATACAAACCAACTTCTCTTGATAACCTTGTAATAGCTCTTGGTGGAAATGCCGTAGAGTATGAATCTAAAAATAAATGTTGTGGTTTCCATGTGGAGCTTCAAAACCCTACAACAGCAAATAGATTAAGTGGAACTGCTATGCTTGATGCAATCGATCAAAATGCTGATATGATGGTAACACCATGTCCATTATGTCATCTTAGAATGGATGTACAACAACACAATATCTCAAAAGAGATGGGGAGAGATATTGATATTCCAATCTTACACCTTCCTCAAATGATAGGGATTGCATTAGGGATTGAGCCTAAAAAACTAGGACTCCAACACAATGTTAATCAAACTGGTTTAAATGTAAAATAATTTCTAAAGAGAATTATCTCTTTAGAATATCGATCTATACTTTCTTTATAAAATCACTAAACTCTATAATTTCATCCTTGCAAAATTACTCTTAACTTAAACTATTTCATTAAGGATAATTTTTATCTTTTTTATTAACCTTAGTTTGAGTATAATCTCGTGAATTAAAAATAAAGGAATCAAAATGCCAAAAATTAATAAATACCAAGATATCAGCGAAGTTGAAAGAGAAGCAAAAAAAGATCTTATCGACAGACATTCACCATTTATCCATTGTGCAGATACTGCAAAAGCTGGAGAGCCATTTGAAGTAACAGTAAAAATGGGAAATGAGTATACTCATCCAGATGATTTTGATCACTATATTGAGTCTGTTTCATTATTCAACGGTGAAACTCTTTTAGCAAAAGCTACATATGTACCAGGAACGCTTGGAAATGTAAAAGCTCATAACACTACAACATTTACAATTATCCCTACAGGAAGTAAACTTAATCTTGTAGCTCATGGTTACTGTACAAAACATGGTATCTGGGAAGGTACAGCTAAAGAAGTTACTGTAGCGTAATCGCTATAAACTTAGTATTTAAAGCAAAGGTGAA
>CBETOJ010000174.1:0-4193 GCA_965537725.1 uncultured Campylobacterales bacterium
CACTATCTACTATTTTGTATATGAGAGCACTTTATCAACATACTCTTTTGTTCTCATTCCTACTAAAATTCTTGTAATATAATGTTTTTTCATAAGATACTCTATCGCTTCTTTATCCAAAGGTTCACTCAGTCCAAGCTTTTTAGCAGTGATCTTTCCTAAAGAGTGTTTGACATTGGTTTTATAACAGTTTAGAAACTGATCCATTAAAGGATAATGTTTTTCATCAAGTTTTAATACTTGAATAATATATGGGATCACTTGATAATCAATAGTATCATCCACATCACCAGCAAATCCAAATCGACTCTGATTTTCTATAAGATCTTTTATAAGCTCTTGAAGCTTTGGATTTTCAATCTTTTGTACTGCTAGATAAAGCTCTTCAAACTCTTCACACGATTTATAATTTGCTAAGCGAAGCATTCCACCCATGTAAAATGCATTTAAAGGTCTATTAACATGCACTTCAAGCCCTTGCTCATGAAAATATTTTGCACAAGGAACTCCATCTTTTTCATACATATTAAGTGGTAACTGCACTATTTTAAAATGGTGATCATCACCAGCTATCTCTTTTGCATAACCTAGAAGATTTTTATACTCTAAAAAGTGGTAATCATTTGCTTGTTTAGCAAAGGCATTAGAGCTAATACCGTATGATTTTATTTTTCCTTTTGTAACCATCTCTTCTAAAAACTTAAAAGCTTTTTTGATACGATCTTGCATAATTTGATGATGTTTTTCTATCTCTTCATCAGTTGCACTCCCTTTGAGATTTGTCATAAGATAATACTCAGGATTGTGTAAAAGATAACTATCTATATACTCCAACTCCATTCTTTTTAAAGAGTTCTCTAATTGATCTTCTAAAAACATCGGTGAGATAGAGTGGAAACAGTTAGGATCATATTCCACAAGATCTTCAACCTCCCATCCATCAGTCACTCTTTGCATATTTGGACCTTGAATATATCCACCTTTACTGACTACTATATACTCAGTTCTATCTCTATTTTTTAAAGCCTGCCCTATTAAAACTTCTGCTTCTCCATACATATAATTTGATGAAGTGTCTATATATTTTATTCCTGAATCGAGTGCATAATTCAAAGCTTGGGCATGAACTGGGTTTTGAAAAGTGGTACGATATGTACCAAATGAAATTTTATCTAACATCTATTTAACCTTTTAATCTTGATATGATTTACTATTCAATAACTATACCAAGATTAAATTATAGATTTTAATGGGATGGTAAATGAAAAAGCTGTCCCTTTATAAGGTGTAGTATCTATCTTAATAGAGCCCCCAAGTTTTTCAACCTCAGCTTTAACAGCCCCTAAACCAACCCCTCTACCAGATATCTCTGTAGCTTTCTCTTTTGTTGTAAAAGTATCACTAAAAATTATCATCAAGATACTATGATGATCCATCTTTTCTATCTCCTCTTGAGTATAGAGTCCTTTTTGTATCGCTTTTTCTTTTATAAGTTCTGGATCAATCCCTTTTCCATCATCTATAATATTAATAACAACATCTTGATCATTCTCTTCAATATCACAATTAATAGTTGCTTTTTCATCTTTACCATGTTCTATTCTCATATCTATTGATTCAATCCCATGATCTAAAGAGTTTCTAAAGATATGGGTCAGGCTTTTAATAAATGGATCTATCTCTTGGGTTACATACAGCTCTTCTGCACCAACTACCTCTATTGGATAGAGTTTTTTATCAAGTCTTTTTGCAAGTTTTTCTACACTTTTTGCATAAGACTTCATAAGAAGATTTAAAGAACGTTTTCTTATACTTGTAACATCTTCTAAAAGATCCTCATAGGTAATATTTCTTTTATCTTTTGGATAACTCATGATCTCTTGAACATCTTGTTCAAGTTTATACACTAAAGATTCAGGGACACTAATCGTATCATCCTCTTCTAAAAGCTTTTGATCTAGAATACTATTGATAGTCTCAATATCTTTATCAAGCCATGTTCGAAGATCATTTTGTAAAACCATCTCTTTAAACTCATCAAAACTTCTATTAGAATCTTTTACTAATACATTTAACTTTGCCTCATAACTATGAAGTTTTGGAACAATATACACTAGCTCTTTTTGTGCAAAGTTTCCTTTAAATGTATGAATTATTCTATAATACTCAATGATCCCATTCATAAATGTTTTTTCATCTTGTATAAAATGCTCTTTTGTATCACAAAACGTATAGTACTCATTTACAAGCTCTTTAAACTCTTTAATATCCCCAACAACACTCACTATCATTTTTAAGATCTTTTGCTCTAGTTGGATCTTCTTTTCTAATCGTTTTTTCTCTGTAATATCTACTAAAATAAGCATCATAGTATCTTCAGAGATTAGTTTATATTCAACTTTTACATAGTTTCCACTGATCTTCATCTCTTTTGCCATAAGATGTAAAAGAACCTCTTTTCTTTTTTGTTTGATCTTTGGATCAAAAGCATCATTCATCACTTTTAAAAAGAGTGTTTTATCTTCACCATCTTCTTTAAAAAGCAGATCTGCAATATTTTTAGATGCTATTTTTTCTTGGAATATATTTTCACACTCTTTTGAATACTGTTCATCTACTAAAAGGTTTTTTCCAAAAGATAAAAATCCCTCTTCAGCATTGTTTAAAAGCTCTGCTATTTGTTTTGATTTTTGTTCAAGTTCAATAGTTCTTTGAGTTATCTTTTCTTCAAGATTATAGTTTAGTTGATGGATCTCTTCATGAAGTTTTGCAGTAACTGCAATATTTTCATTAAGTTCTCGTCCCATATTTCCAAACTCATCATTGGTTGTGATCTCGATTCTCTTTACATTGTCTGTTTTATTTTGAAGATAATTAAAAAAAGATGCCAGTCCAAGTTCCAATTGTTTTAAAGGTTTAATAACTGTTATATAAATAGTAAGTAATAACATCACTAACACTACTAATGTAATTGAAAAGTTTACATACATCCTTTGTTGTGCTACTTTATTAATAAAAATATCTTGCTCTTGATTATTAAGTTCAATCTGTTCTAAAAGTTGTTTTTCTGATTTTTTAAAATACTCTTCAATAGAACTATCATCATAATAAATATTTGCATACCCTAAAAGTTGCCCATCATTCCAAACTATATCTTTTTGTAAAAGCTTATATTTTGGATCCATTTCTCCAATCACAGCTACAGATTTTTTTTCTATCTTTTCAATAATTGCAATTCTTTTAATATAATCATGTTTTAAAAACTGTGTAAGAGGATTTTCTAATGCTTCAAAATCATAATCATATAGATATTTAGAAGAGACTTCTACGATCATATTTGAAGTGAATGCAATATTTTGCTCTAAGTTGCGTAAAATTGCTTTTTTATTTTTATCAAACTGTTCTGTAATTTTTATAGCATTATTACTTTGACCATCTTTTACGATTTTATATTGTGTGGTATTAAATGCTTCTGTTACAAACCATACCATGATAGTGATAACGATCACTAAAGGGAGTGTTATCTTATACGCTACTTTCATATCTATTTATACTTTGCCGTAATTTGATCTACGATACCACTTTGTTTTAAACTATCAAACACTTTTTGGAACCTCTTTATAATAGCTTCATCAGTATCTTTATGAAAAGCATAATAAAACTCATTTTTCTTTAAAGTATAGACATTTTCATACATCTTTGGATCAAAATCTTTTATCTCCCAGCTTTTTGGCTGATACATATAAGAAAAAAGATCGATCCTTCCCCCATCAAGTTTTCTAATAGATTTTTCTATAGAGTTGGTTCCAGAAATGGAATCAAATTCAGTAATTCCAATCTCTTTTAAAGCTAACTCCCCAATATCATCTTTTACACTTCCGATTTTGTACTTTTTAATATCTTCAATAGAGTTTATTTTGATATTTTTATCTTTTCTAGCGATAAGAGCCACTTCTGAACTCCCAAGAGGTCCCACCCACTTAAAAAGTTTTTCTCTTTGTTTTGTTCTTGCCATTACAAAGAGCATAGTATTTTTTTGTTTTTGTATTATATTGTATGACCTTGCCCAAGGAAGCAGTTCCATATCTTTTTTAGTTTTTTTTGAACCAAGTTTTTTTAACATTAACTCTAATACATCTATCGATATCCCTTGAAGTTTACCATTTTTTTGCATATTATATGGAGGGTACTCT
>CBETOJ010000175.1:0-4185 GCA_965537725.1 uncultured Campylobacterales bacterium
TTTTAAAAAACTAAGCACATTTAATGCTACTAAAAAATTATTCTTTAAGAATTGAGGAAGCTTCATTGTATCTATAGTATGATCAAGCTCTTTGAATACCAGCTCTTCTTTCTCTTTTAAAACTTTATTTTTTATTTCAATGATTTCATCATAAACTTGAGGAGCCAGAATAAATCTTGTATCACAACTCTTCATTTTAGTAGTTGCTATCTCCTCTATAGTATCTCCTAAAAAGCTTTGATGATCATATCCCATAGGAGTAAATACACTTAAATCATTTTTTACTACATTTGTCGCATCAAACTCCCCACCAAGCCCAGCTTCTAATACTAAATACTCTTTTTCATCGCTTAAAACAAAAGCTAAAAGAGTAGTATATTCAAAATAGGTAAGTTTTTCTATATACTCTTTTTTTAGATGAGTTTGTAAAACTTGATGTGCCTTTTCAAGCTCCTCATCTGCTATATCTTCTCCATTTATCCAGATTCTCTCATTAAATTTTAATATATGTGGTGAACTATAATGAAGTACACTTTTTTTTGCTTGATGTAATAAAGTAGCAATATATCGACCAGTGCTCCCTTTTCCATTTGTTCCAACAATATGGATAATATAAGGAAGAGTCAGCAAAGATTGAAGAGAGTCCCAAGATTCTTTTATTATAGAATAATCAATTTTATCATAATACAACGATTTATCATTTAAAAAAGATTCTAAAGAGTTTATTTTTTTTCCTTTAAGTTATTAAGAGCAATTTTTGTGAAGACTTTTTTAAGAGCTTTGCTTGTGGCTTCAGTAATCGCTTTATCTTTTCTTTTATCACTTATTTGAGCATTATCTGCCACTGTATAGTCAGCAAAATCACTTACAGAAAAGCTTCTTACTCTGTTATCTTTTTTCTCATACTTCACAGTAATATTTACTCTAATTCTATATTTTTTGGTATATCCCTCGTCATCTGAAGTAAGAGCAGTTTGAGAAATATGAGGTAAAGAGAGATATACTTTTGTATCTGCTAGTTCTTTATCACTCGTAAGTTTTCTTCCTAAATCTCCAATGATCATTCGATTCATGGTGTCTTTTAATAACACTGAGTCACTAGAACTATCGATATTTACATTAAGATGAACATATACAAGTCCGTGAATCTCCTCTTTTGCATAATGTAATACTGGCTTATACCCACACCCTATAAAAAAAACAATGCAAAAAAGAAGAAAAAGTTTTTTCAAAATTATCCTTTAACTACAATATTTACAAGTTTGTTTGGAACAACGATCTCTTTAATGATCTCTTTTCCTTCGCACCATTTTGCGAAGATCTCACTTTGTTTTGCTATCTCTAATATCTCATCTTTAGATGCAGATGGAGAAACTTCAATCTCTCCACGCTTTTTCCCATTAATTGTAACAGCTAAAGATATAGAGTCTTGAATAAAAACTTCCTCTTTTACTACTAAAGGCTTTTCAAAGTTTGCTCGTGCAAAAAGTGACTCACTAAGTTCCCAACAAGTATGAGGAATAATTGGTTCTAAAATATTACTCATTACATAATATCCCTCTAACCAAATTGTTGCATTATCTTGTTTATTAAGAGCATTTAATGCTTCCATACATGAAGCGATCAAGGTATTAAATGCAAAAGTTTTATTCATTACCTCATCCGCTTTTTGTAGAGCTTCGTATACTTTTTTTCTTGCTTCTTTCTCTTCTACATTTAAAGTAGTATGCTCAATTCTTTCAATTAATGAAGCATTTGCACCCTCACATTTTACTGCACTTTCAAAAAATCTTCTTATAAATTTAAAAGCACCCTCAACTGCACTATCATTCCACTCTAACTCTTTGGTTGGAGGTGCAGCAAAAAGGATAAATAATCTTGCCGTATCCGCTCCATATTTTGCAACGATCTCATCAGGATCTACTACATTTCCTTTAGATTTAGACATCTTAGCTCCATCTTTTAAAACCATCCCTTGAGTTAAAAGATGTGCAAATGGTTCACGTGAATTTGTATATCCTATTTGATTTAATGCTTTTGTAAAAAATCTTGCATATAAAAGGTGGAGAATAGCATGTTCGATCCCACCAATATATTGATCCACATCCATCCAATAATCACTATTCTCTTTACTTATACCCTCATCATTCCATTTTTCAGGATTTGTAGCATATCGTAAGAAGTACCAAGATGACTGTACAAAAGTATCTAAAGTATCAGTTTCTCTTATCGCTTCTTTTCCACATTTTGGACAAGAACAATGTTTCCATGTTGGATGGTTATCAAGTGGGTTTCCAGCCCCTGTGATCTCCACATCTTCTGGAAGTGCAATTGGTAAATTTTCAATTTTTTCTGGAACAATTCCACATGTGTCACAATGAACAAAAGGAATTGGAGCCCCCCAATATCTTTGTCTACTTACTCCCCAATCTCTTAGTTTAAAATTAACTTTCTCATGTCCAAGTTTATTTTTCTCAAAATGCTCTATAATAGCTTGTTTTGCTTTTACATTTGGCATATCAGTAAACTCACCAGAATCTACTAAGATACCCTCATCTGTAAAAGCATTTTCTAGATTAATAATCCCCTCTTTTGTATCGATCACTATTTTGATATCAAGTTTATATTTTTTTGCAAACTCAAAGTCTCTCTCATCATGAGCGGGAACTGCCATAACTGCTCCACCACCATATGAAGCTAATACAAAATTTGCTACCCATACCGGAACTTCTTGTTTTGTAAGTGGATGTATAACTGTGATCTCAAGATCAAGCCCCTCTTTCTCTTCAGTGGCTCTATCTCTTTCACTCACTTTTTGCATCGCTTCTATTTTAGCAATTTTCTCATCAGATAAAAGTTTATTCTCTACAATATATTTTACAATTGGATGTTCTGGCGCTAAAGCTGAATAACTTACACCATATACTGTATCAGGACGAGTTGTAAATACTGCATATTTATCAAAGTTATTCCCAAGCTTCTCTTTTGAATCAGCCGATAATGCAAAATCAAACTCCAATCCTGTACTTCTTCCTATCCAATTCTCTTGCATAATAAGAACTTGTGATGGCCATTTCCCCTCTAAAGTCTTTAGATCATCTAAAAGCTCCTGAGCGTATTTTGTAATAGCCACATAATATCCAGGCATCTCTTTTTGTTCCACTTCATTATCACAACGCCAACAACATCCCTCTTCAACTTGCTCATTGGCTAAAACAGTATGACAATCTTCACACCAGTTTACAGTTGAAGATTTTTGATATAAAAGTCCCTCTTCATACATTTTGATGATAAACTCTTGTTCCCATTTTGTATAGAGCTCATCACTTGTTGCAAACTCTCTAGTTTTTGAAAACGAAAGACCAAGCCCTTCAAGCTCTTTTCTCATATAATCGATATTTTCATAGGTCCATTTTTTAGGGTGCAGTTTATGTTTGATCGCTGCATTTTCTGCTGGCATACCAAAGCTATCCCACCCTATTGGATGTAAAACATTAAAATTGTTTTTTCTAAAATGTCTAGCAAAGGCATCACCTAAACAATAATTTCTTACGTGTCCCATATGGATCCGTCCACTTGGGTATGGGAACATACTTAAAATATATTTTTTTTCTTTTCCACACGATTCATTTTCTGGTTCAAAACTTCCATTATCATTCCAAAAAGTTTGCCATTTTGTTTCTATATCCTTTGGATTATATTGCATAAACCTGTATCCTTATTTTTTAATTTTAACCGTTGTAATCTTCAGTATCAGTACTTTTGGCACTCTCAATAAGTGCTAATGCTACTGAATAAACATTTGCTACCACTGCTCCAATTGCAAGAGCAATTGAAAGGGCAATATTATCTGTGAAAGTAAACACTATAAAAGCAGGAATCAGATGAAGATCTGCTACTAAAGAGCTTGCTAATAACTCTGCTGCAAGAAGATTTCTTACTCCGATTTTTAATATCGTAGATATTACATTTACTCCTGCTGCTATAAATAAAGCTACAGCATTAGATTCATATAAAAACCCTGCAGTTGTAGTCAAACTCATTAATGAGAAAAATACATAAACTACCTTACCCCAATCCATATAATACTCCTCACTTTGTTTTGCGCTATAAATGGCAGATTTTACTAAAAACTTCGTTATATACTGTTTAAATCTAAAGCAACTCTTTTAAGAGTAAATTATA
>CBETOJ010000176.1:0-4152 GCA_965537725.1 uncultured Campylobacterales bacterium
GCAATACCATCTAAAATATTCTTTAGAATTGTATCAACCCAACCTGTCCCTTCACGACATGGAGTACATTGACCACAAGATTCATGATGATAAAATTCAAGAAGATTTTTTAAAGCTTCTACCATATTGGTATCTTCATCCATTACGATCATTCCACCTGTTCCTAAAGCCGATCCAAGCTCTCTCATACTTTCATAATCAAGCTTTGCTTTCATCACCTCATCATATGTTAAAACTTTTGTAGAAGCTCCCCCTGGAATTACTGCTTTTAGTTTTTTATCCTCTTTGATTCCACCACCGTAGTGATTGATATAATCGATCATTGGGGTTCCAAACTCTGCTTCATACACTCCTGGAGTTTTTACATGTCCACTCATAGCAAATAAAAGTGTCCCAGGAGAACATTCTGTACCAAAGTTTCTATACCCTTGTGCTCCATTTTCTATGATAAATGGAACCGTTGCAATAGTCTCAACATTATTGACTAAAGTTGGCAGTCCAAAATACCATTCACACTCTTTTTGATGAGGCTTTAATCTTGGATGTCCACGTTTCCCTTCCATAGATTCTAAAAGAGCAGATTTCTCTCCACAGATATAAGCTCCTGCTCCTCTATGGATAGTAATATCTAAGGAAAACTCACTCTTTCCAAGTACATTTTTTCCTATCATATTTGCAAGATATAGTTCATCAATCGCTTTTTGTAAGATATCTTGAAACTGTTTATATTCTCCCCGAATATAAATATATGCTTTGTCTGCTTTTATAGCATAACAAGTACAGATGATCCCCTCAAGTAAAAGGTGTGGGTCTTTTGTGATAATCTGCCTATCTTTAAAAGTCCCTGGTTCACTCTCATCACAGTTCACAGCTAATACATTATATTGATCATTATCAAGTGGCATAAGTGCCCATTTATCACCTGCACTAGCACCTCCTCCACCTTTTCCTCGAAGTCCACTTTGTTTGATCAGCTCAACAATCTCTTCTTTTTCCATAGAAAAAAGTTTTTCACTCCAAGCATAAGCACCATGCTCTTTGGCTACTTCTAAAGAGGTGATATTCTCTATCTCAAAACGTGAGCTAACAATTTTTTTATCTTCGATCATTGTGCTAACTCCTTTAAAATATCTACTGTATTTTCAGGTGTAAGGTTTTCATAATAGATATCATTGATCTGCATCACTGGAGCTGTGCCACAGGATCCTAGACACTCAACTTGTGAAAGGGTAAAGTTTCCATCACTTGTGGTTTGACCAATCTCAATCTTTAGATACTCTTTGATCGCTTCAACTATTTCACTTTTTCCACATAAGGAACATGAAAGTGTTTTACATACTTGAAGATGATACTTTCCTATTGGTTCAAGATTAAACATCGTATAAAAAGTAGCAACTTTATATATCTCCATAAGGTGATGATTTGAGAGTTTAGCGATCTCTTGCATCGCTTCGATTGAGATATATCCCTCTTGATATTGTGCCATCCATAAAAGTGGTAAAGAGAGTGCTTTGGGATCAGGATATCTTGTTTTTAAAGACTCAATTGTCTTTAAATTTTCATCAGTAAAAGAAAAACTCATCTATCCATCTCCCCTGCAATGATATTCAAACTACTTAAGGTAATAATGGCATCTCCAATTTGATAATTTTCAATGATCTTTGGATATGACTGCATATGTAAAAAGCTAGGCGGTCTTACTTTGACCCTATATGGCGTTCCACTTCCATCACTTAGAATTGTAAATCCAAGCTCCCCATTTGCAGCTTCATAGGCTCCATAATAGGTTTGCTTTGGCACCTTTACCCCTTCATAAGTAAGTTTAAATTGATTCATCACCCCTTCAATAGTTGTATAGACTTGATCTTTTTTAGGAAGGATAATACTATGATCATCCACATTTATAGCACCATCTGGGATATTTTTTACAACCTGTCGTATAACTTTTATACTCTCGATCATCTCATAAAAACGAACCATAAAACGATCATAGGTATCACCAGTTGTTCCAACTACCAGCTCAAAATCGAACTGATCATACATATCATAAGGTTTATCAAACCGAAGATCATAAGGTACTCCAGATGCTCTTAAGTTTGGTCCAGTGTATCCAAAACTTATAGCATCCTCGGCACTTACAGCTCCTACATTTTGTGTTCTATCATGAAAAATTCTATTTTTTTCTACCATCATCAAACTTTGATCGATCCCTTTTTCGATCTTTTTTAAAACAGCTTCAAGTTCCTCTTCCCAGCCACGATGTAGATCATGGGTCATGCCACCTACTCTCATATAACTGTTCGTTAGTCTAGCACCAGTTAATCTACTTAAAAAATCATAGGCATCGTTTCTTGGATTAAATAGGTACCAATAGTTTGTTTGTGCTCCCATATCAAGTAAAGCGGCTGCTAAACACACAAGATGATCGATCACACGTGAAAGCTCACTTATAATTACTCTTATAAATATCCCACGTTCAGGTAAAGTAACCCCTAGCATATCTTCTACTGTTTTTACAAACCCGATATTATTCATAATCGCTGAACAATAATTAAGTCTATCTGTATAGGGAACTATTTGATTATAGGTATGATTTTCACATGACTTTTCAAAGCCTCGGTGAAGATAGCCTATCTCACTTGCCCCACATTTGATCTTTTCACCATCAAGTGCAACTATCGTTCTAATGGTTCCATGACTTGCAGGGTGAGAGGGACCTAGATTTAAGATCATCAAATTATCTTTGATCATATCAAGATTTCGCTCTTTAAGTAGTGGTGCCATCTCGTCCATCATATCTTGGGTTGTAGTACAATACTGCCCTTTTGTAATCGGATAATCTTTTCTTAGGGGATGCCCTTCAAACTCAAGATGATTTAAAACTCGTTTTAAAAGTGGGTGAGCACTAAAATTGATCCCATATTGATCCCACACTTCTCGCTCTAACCAATCAGCTGCTTTAAAGAGTGTTGTAATACTCTCAAGCCCTGCTTTTTCATCTTCTATAAGAGTTTGTAAAGCAATAGTTTTCTTAAAGTCTTTATGTCTAAAAAGATAGATCAATCCAAAACGCCCGCCATTGTGCCCTTTATAGTTAAGATAATCTATCCCAGCAATATCAAGTAAAAAAGAAAACTCTAAAGTGTTCTTTAGATAAGTAACGATCTGTAAAATATCTTTTGAAGGGACTTTATAAAGTGGTGTATCACCCATATCACACTGTTGATCAATATTAGGAAACTGCTCTATTAATTTAGTCATCAAGTTTCCCTTTGAAATCTTTGTGATCTTGCAGATCTAAAGAGGACTCTTCCCAAAGCTGTTTTTGTATCCCCATCACTGCATCAAGTATCGCTTCAGGTCTAGGAGGACAGCCTGCAATATACACATCTACAGGGATAATTTCATCGATCCCTTGAAGCGTAGTGTAGTTATCATAAAATCCACCACTACAAGCACATGCTCCCATACTCACTACCCATTTAGGCTCAGGCATCTGATCATAGATCTGTTTTAAAATAGGAGCTTGTTTATAGCTAATAGTTCCTGCTACAAAAAGAAGATCCGCATGTCTTGGAGAAAATCGTAAAACTTCTGCTCCAAAACGGGAGATATCATAACGACTTGCTGCTGTTGCCATAAATTCAATGGCACAACATGCAGTTCCAAAGACCATAGGCCATAGTGAAGATTGTCTTCCCCAGTTAACTACTGCATCAAGTCGTGTAGTGACAACTGCATCGCCTAATAGATTCTGTGCACTTACGTCCATTTTAACACCCCTGATTTATATACATAGATAAGCCCAGCAACCAAAATGCCTACAAATACGAACATTTCGATCATCCCAAACATTCCAAGTTCACGCAACTGAATCGCCCATGGGAACATAAATAAAATCTCCACATCAAAAAGTAAAAAAATTATCCCTACGGTATAAAATTTTATATTAAATGTATCATAAGGATCTTTGTGGGTGAGTCGTATACCACTCTCATAAGGTTCATTCTTTCTAGTATTATCGCTTTTAGCACCTAAGTATTTTGTTAGGTGAAAAACAACAGGCAAGGCTACAACAAGCACTAAAATAACACTTGATGCTAAAATCAAATTTGCAGACATCATATAATTCCATTTTTAGATTTATTAGTA